>NZ_JBWKZB010000004.1:0-123776 GCF_059424105.1 Pseudomonas sp. GW456-E7
CGAAGGCGGTGTATCAGTCAAAAATCAGTCGACTGACACACCGCCTTCGCGAGCAAGCCCGCTCCCACAGGGGGAATTGCGGTGTGGCGGCTTTACTCGATAAAGGTCACGACACCATCGGCCAGCGACTTCACACGGGCCAACGACTCCACGCGATAACCCTGCGAATCCAGCTCCGCACGGCCGCCCTGGAACGACTTCTCGATCACGATGCCCAGGCCCGCCACGGTCGCGCCGGCCTGCTTGATGATCGAAATCAGCGCCTGGGACGCCTTACCGTTGGCCAAAAAGTCATCGATGATCAGCACGCGGTCACTGCTGGTCAGGTGGCGCGGGGAGATCGCCACGGTGCTTTCGGTCTGCTTGGTGAACGAGTACACGGTCGCCGACAGCAGGTTTTCGGTCAGGGTCAGGGACTGGTGCTTGCGGGCGAAGATCACCGGCACACCGAGGTTCAGGCCGGTCATGATCGCCGGGGCGATGCCCGAGGCTTCGATGGTGACGATCTTGGTGATGCCCGAGTCCTTGAACAGCGTGGCGAATTCGTCGCCGATCAGCTTCATCAGGGCCGGGTCGATCTGGTGGTTCAGAAAGGCGTCGACCTTCAGGACCTGGTCGGAAAGCACAATGCCTTGTTCGCGAATTTTCTGGTGCAGGGCTTCCATGAAGCTGTCCTCTTTTGGCGCCTGTGCGCCGAAGGTCATATAAAAGTGGTCAATTCTAGCGCTTTAACATCGCGCGTATATCTGCCAATGCGTTGTTGCCCCGCACGGCTTTGACTTCGGTCGGTGTGTCGTCGTTGCCTTCCCAGGCCAGATCGTCCGGTGGCAACTCATCGAGGAAGCGGCTCGGCGCGCAATCGATGATCTCGCCGTACTGCTTGCGCTTGGCGGCGAAGGTGAAGGCCAGGGTCTGGCGCGCGCGGGTAATGCCCACGTAGGCCAGGCGACGTTCTTCTTCGATGGTGTCGGCCTCGATACTGGAACGGTGCGGGAGGATTTCCTCCTCCATGCCCATGATGAACACGTAGGGGAATTCCAGGCCCTTGGACGCATGCAGGGTCATCATCTGCACGCCTTCGGCACCGTCTTCCTCTTCCTGCTGACGCTCGAGCATGTCACGCAGGACGAGTTTGCCGATGGCGTCCTCGACGGTCATTTCGCCTTCTTCGTCTTTTTCCAGGGTGTTCTTCAGCGCCTCGATCAGGAACCAGACGTTACCCATGCGGTAATCGGCGGCCTTGTCGCTGGAGCTGTTGGTGCGCAGCCAGTTCTCGTAGTCGATGTCCATGACCATGCTGCGCAGGGCGGAGATCGGGTCTTCACCGGCGCACTGCTCGCGAACCCTGTCCATGAAGCGCTTGAAGCGCGACAGGCGATCGGTGAAGCGGCTGTCCAGATGCTCGCCCAGGCCGATTTCGTCGGTGGCGGCGTACATCGAGATCTTGCGCTCGGTGGCATAGTTGCCGAGCTTCTCCAGCGTGGTCGAGCCGATCTCGCGGCGCGGCACGTTGATTACCCGCAGGAAGGCGTTGTCGTCATCCGGGTTCACGATCAGGCGGAAGTAGGCCATCAGGTCCTTCACTTCCTGACGGCCGAAAAAGCTGTTGCCGCCGGACAGGCGATACGGCACCTGGTGGTGCTGCAATTTCAGCTCGATCAGCTTGGCCTGGTAGTTGCCGCGATAGAGGATCGCGAAATCACTGTACGGACGGTCGGTGCGCAAGTGCAGGCTGAGGATTTCCATGGCCACACGCTCGGCCTCGGCGTCCTCGTTGCGGCAGCGGATCACGCGGATCTCGTCGCCGTGCCCCATTTCACTCCACAGCTGCTTTTCGAATTCGTGGGGGTTGTTCGAGATCAGCACGTTGGCGCAGCGCAGGATGCGGCTGGTGGAGCGGTAGTTCTGCTCCAGCATCACCACTTTCAAGGACGGGTAGTCCTCCTTGAGCAGCATCAGGTTTTCCGGGCGGGCACCGCGCCAGGCGTAGATCGACTGGTCGTCGTCGCCCACCACGGTGAACTGGTTGCGTTTGCCGATGAGCATTTTCACCAGCAAATACTGGCTGGCGTTGGTGTCCTGGTATTCGTCGACCAGCAGGTAGCGCACCTTGTTCTGCCACTTTTCCAGGATGTCGGCGTGCTCTTCGAACAGCTTCACCGGCAGCAGGATCAGGTCGTCGAAGTCCACTGCGTTGAACGCCTTGAGCGTGCGCTGGTAGTGGGTGTAGACGATGGCGGCGGTCTGCTCCTTGGGATTGCGCGCGTTTTCCAGGGCCTGGGCCGGCAGGATCAGGTCGTTTTTCCAGGCGCCGATCATGTTCTTGATCTCGTCGACACCGTCGTCGCCCGAGTATTCCTTCTGCATGATGTCGGTCATCAGGGCTTTGACGTCGGTCTCGTCGAAGATCGAGAAGCCCGGTTTGTAGCCCAGCCGCACGTGTTCCTTGCGGATGATGTTCAGGCCCAGGTTGTGGAAGGTGCAGACCGTCAGCCCGCGACCTTCACCGGCACGCAGCAGGGTGCCGACCCGTTCCTTCATCTCGCGGGCGGCCTTGTTGGTAAAGGTCATGGCGACGATGTACTGGGCGCGGATGCCGCAGCTCTGGATCAGGTGCGCGATTTTGCGCGTGATCACACTGGTCTTGCCGGAGCCTGCACCGGCGAGCACCAAAAGAGGGCCGCCGACGTAGCTCACGGCTTCTTGCTGCCGGGGATTGAGTCGGGACATAGGTAAATTCAGGAGTCAGTCACGAAATGGGCCGGCATTTTAACAGGCTCAGCGAATTGTGCTGCTCTGTCCGACTTGTGACGTACCGCGCTATCTGCAATTGCCGGTTTTGTTACTTTCACGCAGGATGCGCAACGAATTTGCGGCTAATGTTCGTAATTCCAGATACAAAGGGCTCGTTTTGATAACTGATGTCATTGTCATTGGTCATCGGGACGGCATAATGCCCGTCGCCTACATCTTTGCAGAGTCTAGGGAGCTAGCTTGTCTACGCCTGTCGAACCCTTGCGTTTGCTGCTACTGGCCGAAGAGCCAGCGTGGGCAGCGTTGTTGCGCGAGTGTCTGGCTCCGATGGGGAGCTCGGCCGTGCTCATCAGCGCGCCGAGTTGGGAGTCGGTCAGCAGCCTGTTCGATGACAACCGCAGCGCGGTGTTATTGACCATCCCGCAACTTCAACCGGCGCCGGGCCGTTGCAGCCTGCCGACGGTGTTGCTGCTCGACCATGAGCCGCTGACCCCGCCCGACGGTGTAAGCGACTGGCTGGTGCGCGATCATCTCGATCCGGGCATGTTGCGCCGTTGCCTGCGCCATGTGCGCGAACGTGGCGTGCTGGAAAACACCCTGCAACGCCTGGCCGAGCAAGATCCGCTCACCGGCATCGCCAACCGCCAGGGCTTTCAGACCCTGTTGACGGCGCGGCTGGCGGAAAACGACGGTCGCGGCCTGGCTCTCGGTCATCTCGACCTCGACAATTTCCGTTACGCCAACGACGCCCTCGGCCATCAGGCCGGTGACCGCCTGATCCTGCAAGTGGTGGCGCGGCTCAAGAGTCAGCTTGAAGCCGGCGATCAACTCGCGCGCCTGGGCAGTGATGAATTCGCGCTGCTGATCGACACCCGTCGCGCACCCCAGCGTGCCGAGTGGATGGCCGAGCGCATCAGCGAAGCGCTGGCCGAGCCCTATTGGATCGACGGCGAAAGCCTGTTGATCGGCTCCAGCCTGGGCATCGCCCACGCCCGGGCCCAGGCTGGTGCGGACCCGCTGATGTGGCACGCGCACATCGCCATGCAGCAGGCCAAAAGCACCCAAGGCTGCACCTTTCACATTTTCAACGAACGCATCAATCGCAATGCCCGCAGCATCGCCGACCTCGAAACCGAACTGCGCCGGGCACTGCGCCGCGATGAGCTGGAACTGCACTACCAGCCACGGCTGAACCTTGAAGACGGACAGATCGTCGGCCTCGAAGCGTTGGTGCGCTGGCGCCATGCCGAGCGCGGCTTGCTGCCACCGAGCGAATTCGTGCCGCTGGCCGAGCAAAGCGGCCTGATCGTGCCGCTGGGCTACTGGGTGATTTCCCGGGCCTTGCGCGACATGCAGGCGCTGCTTGAGCTGGGTTTGCCGCCGTTGCACATGGCGATCAACCTGTCATTCCGGCAGTTCCAGGACAGCCAGTTGCTCTCGACCCTGAGCCGCTTGATTGCCGAGCGCGGCGTCGAGGCGCAGTGGCTGGAGTTCGAACTGACCGAAACCGCCGTGATGCGCCGCAGCGACCTGGTCAAGCAGACCATGGACGCCCTCGGGCGCCTCGGTGTGCGCTTCTCCCTCGACGATTTCGGCACCGGCTTCTCGTCGTTCGTGCACCTCAACAGCCTGCCGATCACTTTGCTGAAGATCGACAAGAGCTTTGTCGGCGGCATGGAGCAGCGTGAGGAAAACCGCAAACTGGTCCACGCGATGATCAACCTGGCGCACAACCTCAACCTTGAGGTGGTCGCCGAAGGTGTGGAGACACCGGAGCAGCTGGATCTGCTGCGCGGGTTCGAGTGCGATCAGGTGCAGGGGTATTTGATCAGCAGGCCATTGCCGTTGGCCGAGCTGGTGGAGTATCTGATGTTTGGCTCCAGCCAGCAGCCGCCGCTGGAAGTCGTGATCTGATCACGAGTAATTGGTTGCCACCGAACCCTGTAGGAGCGAGCTTGCTCGCGATGGTCGTCAACGATAACGCTGGTTGGCAGGTGCCCCGCGGCGTTCTCGGGTTTATCGCGAGCGGGCTCGCTCCTACAAGGGATCTCAGTCAGGCTGAGCGACTTCGAAGCGCTGCTCTGACGTCGTTTCGCGTTTGATCATCCGCTTCATCTTCCACTCAAACCCCAGCGTCAAGCTCACCGCCGCACACGCCAGCCCCAACGCCAGGCCCCACCAGACACCCGTTGGCCCCCAGTCCAGGTGGAACGCCATCCACCACGCCGCCGGAGCGCCAATCAGCCAATAGCAACCCAAACCCACCAGGAACGTGGTCTTGGCATCCTTGAGCCCGCGAATGCAGCCCATGGCGATGGTTTGCGTGCCGTCGAACAGCTCGAACCATGCCGCCACCGCCAGCAGGCTCACGGCGAGGTTGATGACATCGCGGAACGCCGGGTCGTTGTGGTCGAGAAACAAACCGACCAACTGATTCGGCAACAACCAGAAGACCATGGCGAAACACAGCATCGCCGCCGCCCCGAACGCAATGCCGACCCGCCCGGCCAGCCGCGCATCCAGCAGTTGCCCGGCGCCGTAGTGTTGACCGATGCGCATGGTGATCGCATAGGAAATCCCCGCCGGCACCATGAACGCCACCGAGACGATTTGCAGGGCGATCTGGTGTGCGCCCAGTTGCGTGCTGCCCATGGTGCCCATGCACAGCGCGGCGAAGGCAAACAGCCCGACTTCCACCGCGTAGGTGCCGCCAATCGGCAGGCCCAGGCGCCACAACTCCTTCAGGTACTGGCGGTTCAGCCGCGACAGGCCCTGACGCAGCGGATAAGCCTCATAAGCCGGATGCCGACGAATGTGCCACGCCAACGCCAGGGCCATCAGGTTGGCGACAATCGCCGTGACCAGCCCGATGCCCATCAGCCCCAGCTTCGGCAGGCCGAACATGCCGGTAATCAGCGCATAGTTGAGCAGGAAGTTGGCCACGGTCCCGCCCAGGCTGATGACCATCACCGGTGTCGCACGGCCAATGGCGCTGGTGAACCCGCGCAGGGCCATGAAGCTCAGGTAGCCGGGCAGGGCGAACGGCAGGAAGATCAAAAACTGCCCGGCCATCTGGACATTGCTTTCGGTCTGGCCGAACAGCAGCAGCACCGGTTTGAGGTTCCATAGCAGCAAACCGGCGACCAGCGCCATCAGCCATGCCAGCCACAACCCGGCCTGGGTCAGCCGGGTCGCCCCGAGAATGTCGCCGGCTCCCTGACGGATCGCCACCAGTGTGCCGACGGCAGCAATCACGCCGATGCAGAAAATCGACACGAACGAATAGGTCGCCGCGCCGAGCCCGCCACCGGCCAGCGCCTCGGGACTCAGGCGCGCCATCATCAGGGTGTCGGTGAGGACCATCAGCATGTGCGCCAACTGCGAGGCAATCAGCGGCCCCGCCAGCCGCAGGATGGCCCAGAGTTCTGTACGTGCTGGATGCTGCATGGTCATCACGCTCGATTCTGGAAGTGGACAGGAAAGCGTCGATTCTCGGCGCTCTGCGGCGTTTGCACAAAGGGATAAAAAGGATGGGTAGCATGATTCAAACTCATGCTGGATAGTTTCTGCTAGGGTATCCCAAAACCGCTGTAGGAGCTTTCCTGATGTCGCGTCGTCTTCCTCCCTTGTATGCCCTGCGCGCATTTGAAGCGGCGGCGCGACACACGTCGTTTACCCGGGCCGCGGAAGAGCTGTCGATTACTCAAAGTGCGGTCAGCCGGCACATTCGTACGCTCGAAGAGCATTTTGCCTGCCGCTTGTTTCACCGCAGTGGCCGCAACCTGCAACTGACCGAGTCGGCCCGTTTGCTGTTGCCGGGTATTCGCGAGGGCTTCACCGCCCTGGAGCGCGCCTGCAATACCTTGCGCGCCGAAGACGACATCCTGCGCATGAAAGCCCCGTCGACCCTGACCATGCGCTGGTTGCTGGCGCGCCTCAGTCGCTTCCGCCATCTGCAACCGGGCAACGAAGTGCAGCTGACCAGTGCGTGGATGGACGTCGATTCCGTGGATTTCAACGACGAGCCGTTCGACTGTGCGGTGCTGTTGAGCAACGGACATTTCCCTCCGGACTGGGAGGCGAGTTACCTGTTCCCCGAGGAGTTGATCCCGGTCGGCGCGCCCAACCTGCGGGGCGACCAGCCCTGGGATGTCGAGCGCCTGAGCAACACCGAGTTGCTGCACCCGACACCGGATCGCCGCGACTGGCGCAACTGGCTGGAGCGCATGGGCCTGGCCGAACAGGTGTCGCTCAAGGGCGGGCAGGTGTTCGATACCCTGGAACTGGGCATGATCGCCGCCGCGCGAGGTTATGGCGTGTCCATGGGCGATCTGCTGATGGTCGCGGAGGACGTGGCTCAGGGCCGCTTGAGCCTGCCGTGGCCGACAGCGGTGGCCAGCGGCCTGTGTTACTACCTCGTATGGCCGAAAACCCGTCCCGGCGGCGAACGCATGCGCCGGCTCAGCGACTTTCTGCAAAACGAAGTCCGGTCCATGGAATTGCCGGATGTCGTGCACTTGAGTTGAAAGGATGGAGCCGCCGGAGAGGTTGGCGGCGGTCTTGCCCTCCGAGGTTGAACGCTTTCATTGAGGTGCGGCTGAATTAGTCTTCGCGAGCAAGCCCGCTCCCACAGGATAAACGACGCCGAACCTGTGGGAGCGGGCTTGCCCGCGAAGGGCGCGACTCGGTTTCCATACTTACTGCGTGGCCGGCCGATACTGCAACGCCTCCGCCAAATGCTCACGGCTGATCGCATCAACCTGTTCCAGATCCGCCAGCGTCCGCGCCACCTTGAGCAAACGGTGCGCCGAACGCAGTGACAGGGTCAGTCGTTCACAGGCGGATTCCAGCCAGTGCTCATCGGCTGTGGATAACTCGCAGTGCCGGCGCAGACCCGGCAGATCGAGAAACGCATTGGCACAACCCTGGCGGTTCTGCTGGCGCTCACGAGCCTCGGCGACAAGCACCGCAGCACTGGCGCTGTTCTCGCCTGGCTTCACTTTGGGATTCAACGCCGTGGCTTCCCGGGCGACAGTCAGATGCAGGTCGATGCGATCGAGCAGCGGCCCCGACAGCTTGTTGCGATAACGCTGCACCATGTCCGGCGTGCAGGAGCAGCGCCCGCTTGGCTCGCCAAGATATCCACAGGGACACGGATTCATCGCCGCCACCAACTGAAAACGCGCCGGAAAACGCACGCGATCTTTCGCCCGCGAGATGACGATATGCCCGGATTCCATCGGCTCCCTCAGGACTTCCAAGACTCTGCGTTCAAACTCGGGAAGCTCATCAAGAAACAGGACGCCGTGGTGGGCGAGGGTAATTTCACCCGGCTGCGGTTTCGAGCCGCCACCCACTAAGGCGGGGCCAGAGGCGGAGTGATGGGGCTGGCGAAAGGGGCGCTGTGGCCAGTGACGCAAGGGCACACAACTGGTGACCGATTGAATCGCCGCCACTTCCAGCGCCTCGCTTTCGGTCAGCGGCGGCAGCAGCCCTGGCAAACGACTCGCCAGCAAGGTTTTTCCGGTCCCCGGGGGACCACTGAGCAACAGGTTGTGAGCGCCTGCAGCCGCAATCAGCAGCGCACGCTTGGCCGCCAGCTGCCCTTGCACTTCATTCAGGTCGGGATAAGGTTTGCTGGCGCAGAGCAGTCCATCGGAAGCGTAAGGCTCGATCGGTGTATGCCCGTTGAAATGCGCGACGGCCTCCAGCAAATGGTCAACAGCAATCACTTTCAGTCCCGACGCCAGGCACGCTTCCTCAGCGTTCGCCCGTGGCACCATCAGCCAGCGCCCGGCCTTGCGCGCCGCCAACGCCGCCGGCAACACCCCTCGAACTGCCCGTACCGCACCGGACAGGGCCAACTCCCCCAAACACTCCACGTCATCCAGTGTCAGCGTCGGCACCTGCACGCTGGCCGAGAGAATCCCCAGGGCGATCGCCAGATCGAAGCGCCCGCCATCCTTGGGCAAATCCGCCGGCGCCAGATTCAGCGTGATCCGCCGCGCCGGAAATTGCAGCCCCGAATTGATGATCGCACTGCGCACCCGGTCCTTGCTTTCCTTCACCGCCGCCTCGGGCAGGCCGACCATGGTCAGGGATGGCAGGCCGTTGGCCAGATGAACTTCTACGGTGACGGCGGGTGCCTCCACGCCGATCTGGGCGCGGCTGTGGACGATGGAGAGGGACATGGGCGTTCCTTGAGCTAAATGGGGGCCGCTTCCTGCGGGTTTTTGAAGGGTAGTCGTGGGAGGGCGTTGCGGTGTGGTGGCTGGGGCGGCAAACATTCACCGGATGTTGCGAGACCGACAGTCACCACCCTGTGGCGAGGGAGCTTGCTCCCGTTGGACGGCGTAGCCGTCCCTCTTTTGGGGCCGCTTCGCGACCCAACGGGAGCAAGCTCCCTCGCCACAGGTCATTCACCGCTCGGTCTGTTTCTGCACAGGGTGGGTGCCACATGAGTGACTTCTTTGGGCTCAGCGCGGTTGCAGTACCCGCGAAGCTCGCCTCCACCACGGCTCGCTCACCGCATGCTGTGGTCGTTCGTGGTCAGGCAGCATCTGCGGCACGTCCTGCAACCGAATCCACGGCTGGTTATTCCAGTGCAGCAGGCTCAACGACATTTCCGGCCAATTGAGCAGGCTCAGTTGTGGGCGTTCGGTTGTGGTGGGGTGTTGGGCGTCCCGCAGGGCGGGGACGACTTCGTGGGTGAGCCATTCACGCAAGGCTCGGTATTCGGGGCAGTAGTGGTAGACGAGCATGGCGTAGACACCGGATTCGCTGATCAGCAGGGTGTTTTCGATGTGACCGTGGATGAGGGTTTGGGTGGTTTGGTATTGGTCGGGGTCGAGTTTTCGGAGTTGGCGGTCGTTGAGATGGATGCGTAGTAATCGGCCGAGGTCGCGGGCGCTGAACCAGGGTTGGTTTTGCAGGAGGAGGGCGTGGAGGTGGAGTTTGTGGCGGGTGAAGATGTGAGGTGTTAGATAGTTTTCGTCCATGTTGTAGTACCCAAAATCGCATGAAGGACACTGCCGCTTATCGTCGCCAAACAATAAGGGTGGCAGCTGTGCGCGGGTTGGCGAACCGGTGCATGCGAAAAACCGGCAGACCCGAAGGTCTCCCACGCCCAGCCGCCATAATTCGAAAGGGAAAATGCCCGATATCGAACGTGGTCACTGTGCGTCACATGCTATTCAGGTCGCCAAACCCAGTGCTGAACATTCAGCGGGGATGAGCTTAGAGACCGGATACCTGGCGACGCAATCGGACGGCGGTGTGATGTTTGTAGGACGTTGCCGGGATTTTTGCGGGGCTTGGGATCAAAAGATCGCAGCCTTCGGCAGCTCCTACAGGGGGCTGTGTTTCAAAGCGGGATTGATGGGTTACTCGGTTGGCGGGTTGAGCTTCGCTTCCATCTCCGCGACCTTCGTTTCAAGAGCCTCCAGCCGCGCCCGCGTGCGTGCCAGTACAACCATCTGGCTATCGAACTCTTCCCGGCTCACCAGATCCAGCTTGCTGAAGCCGCTCTGCAGCAACATTTTGAACTGGCTTTCGATTTCGGCTTTCGGCAGGGGGGTGTCACCGCTGAAGAGGCGGGAGGCGGTGCCGGTCAGGGCGTCGAGGAAGTCTTTTGGCGCGAGCATGGGCAATGTCCTGGAAACAATGACGGGCAGTGTATCACGCAGTGTCTATAGTCATTTGCGCGGGCAAAGGGTGCACGGTTTTCGCGCATCGGGACGGGCGGCGTCGCACCGTTGTTGTGCGTAACGTGCCGGGTGTTGTCGCGAAGTATCCGCCATCCGCCGGTAAAGACTTGAAAACAGTCAGTTTTGTGGAGATGGCAAGCTTTCTGCTTAGATGCTGGTGACCCATGCACTGATGCAGTCGCTGTGACGAATGCAGTGCGCCAGGCGAATCACGGGGAGTGCTTCGCAAGGAGCGGTTAGCTGGCGTCGGACGGGCAGGTAAGGCCGACGATGCGTTACAAAGCCAGGCACTGCGCTTAGACTTGAGACGGGTTTGTTTTCCTGGGGCAAGTCCACCAATTCGGGAGAGAGTTTTCATGAAGCTAGTCACTGCCATCATCAAGCCGTTCAAGCTGGACGACGTACGCGAGTCGCTGTCCGAGATCGGCGTGCAGGGCATTACCGTCACTGAAGTCAAAGGCTTTGGCCGGCAGAAGGGGCACACCGAGCTGTATCGCGGCGCGGAATACGTGGTCGATTTCCTGCCCAAGGTGAAGATCGACGTCGCCATCGACGACAAGGATCTGGACCGGGTAATCGAGGCCATCACCAAGGCTGCCAACACCGGCAAGATCGGTGACGGCAAGATCTTCGTGGTCAATCTGGAACAGGCGATTCGCATCCGTACCGGCGAAACCGATACCGACGCTATCTAAGCCGCCACAAACCCAACGCCCCAGGAGAAAACAATATGACTCTGCGTAAATTCGCAGGGCTAGGAGCCCTGTTGTCCATCGTAATGCCCAGCCTTGCTTTGGCGGCAGACGAAGTGGCGGCCCCGGTCCTCAACTCTGGCGACACTGCCTGGATGTTGACCTCTACAGCCTTGGTGCTGTTCATGACCATTCCCGGCCTCGCGCTGTTCTACGGCGGCATGGTCCGGTCGAAAAACATTCTTTCCGTGATGATGCAGTGCTTCGCCATTACCGGTCTGATCAGCGTCCTGTGGGTCATCTATGGCTACAGCATCGCGTTCGACACCACCGGCATGGAGCAGGGCGTCGTCAACTTCAACTCGTTCTTCGGCGGCATGGGCAAGGCATTCCTGGCCGGTGTCACGCCAGCTAGCCTGACCGGTCCTGCGGCGCTGTTCCCTGAAGCGGTGTTCATCACCTTCCAGATGACCTTCGCCATCATCACGCCGGCGCTGATCGTCGGTGCCTTCGCCGAGCGGATGAAGTTCTCCGCGATGCTGGTCTTCATGGGCATCTGGTTCACCCTGGTTTACGCGCCGATTGCGCACATGGTCTGGTCCGGTAACGGCGGCCTGATGTGGGACTGGGGCGTTCTGGACTTCGCCGGCGGCACCGTGGTGCACATCAACGCCGGTGTGGCCGGTCTGATTGCCTGCCTGGTGCTGGGCAAGCGCAAGGGCTTCCCGACCACGCCGATGGCACCGCACAACCTCGGTTATACCCTGATGGGCGCGGCCATGCTGTGGGTCGGCTGGTTCGGTTTCAACGCCGGTTCCGCCGCTGCGGCCAACGGCACCGCCGGTATGGCGATGCTGGTGACGCAAATCGCGACTGCCGCTGCTGCGCTGGGCTGGATGTTTGCCGAGTGGGTCACCCATGGCAAACCTAGCGCACTGGGCATCGCTTCGGGCGTGGTTGCCGGTCTGGTGGCAATTACCCCGGCTGCCGGCACCGTTGGCCCGATGGGCGCGCTGGTCATCGGTCTGGCGGCTGGCGTGGTGTGCTTCTTCTGCGCCACCACCCTGAAACGCAAGCTCGGCTATGACGACTCCCTGGACGCCTTCGGCGTACACGGTATCGGCGGTATTCTCGGCGCAATCCTGACCGGTGTGTTCGCCGCGCCGTCCCTGGGTGGCTTCGGCACCGTGACCGACATCGCCGCACAAGTGTGGATTCAGTGCAAAGGCGTAGGTTTCACGGTGATCTACACCGCGATCGCCACGTACATCATCCTCAAGGTGCTGGATGCGGTCATGGGTCTGCGCATCAATGAAGAAGAAGAGGCGGTCGGCATCGATCTGGCGCTTCACAACGAACGCGGCTACAACTTGTAAGCACGCGCATAAAAAACTTGCCCGGCTTGCCGGGCATTTTTTTGTCTGAAATTTGTCATTGCAGGGTGAGCTGGAAGGTTTTTTCCTACAGGTTTTAAGATGTTTACGTCGGGTGTTTTTGTGCGGTCGATGGCTTACATGATTGAAGGAATATTAGGGCCTTTGTTTTTTCCCAGAGCGCGCTAGAATGCGCCCCGAACGTGCGGAGAACTGTATGTGGCAACAGACTCTGATTACCTTGCGGGCGAGGCCCCGAGGCTTTCACCTGGTAACGGACGAGTTACTCGCCGGCCTGCCTGAACTCAAGGCGTGTCGGGTCGGTCTGTTGCACTTGTGGCTGCAGCATACCTCGGCGTCGTTGACCATCAACGAGAACGCCGATCCGGCGGTACGTCGCGACTTCGAACGGTTTTTCAATCGTCTGATCCCACAAGGAACAGACGGCTATGAGCATAACGACGAAGGCCAGGACGACCTCCCGGCGCACTTCAAGGCCAGCGTGCTTGGCTGTCAGCTCTGTTTGCCGATTTCGGCAGGCCGGCTGGCGTTGGGAACCTGGCAAGGCGTTTACCTGGGCGAGCACCGCGATCATGGCGGTGCCCGTAAAGTCCTCGCCACCGTGCACGGTGAAGAGGCATAACCGCTGGTCAGCAGCGGCTGTTGATTTTTTTCCGGCAGCCTTCGACAGAGGGCAAAGCTGGGCTATAACTAATCTGCTTTTCGCAAGTCATGAGGTAGAACATGAGCGACGATGATCTGGAAAACGACGACCTCGAAGTAGGCGACGACGACGAAACCGAAGAAGGTCTGGAAGCAGCGGCGGAAGACGTCGCTGAAGACGACGGCGGTGATGCGCCGGTTCCGGCCGCCAAAGGCAAGGCCAAGGCAGCGGTATCGGTCGATGAGCTGCCGAGTGTCGAAGCCAAGAACAAGGAACGCGATGCCCTGGCCAAGGCCATGGAAGAGTTCCTTGCGCGTGGTGGCAAGGTGCAGGAAGTGGAGGCCAATGTGGTCGCCGATCCTCCCAAGAAGCCGGATAACAAGTACGGCAGCCGGCCTATCTGAGCCTGCTACCCGCTTGCTGAAAAAGCCCGCCGTCGCTGCGGGCTTTTTCATGCCCGGAACAAAAAATATGAAACCTGTGGTGATCCCTGTGGGAGCGAGCTTGCTCCGGGCGGCGATCCGACGATGGCGGAGTGTCAGGCAACATTATTTTGAATGTTAAGCCCTCATCGCGAGCAAGCTCGCTCCCACAGGTTTCTTCGTCAGGCCGAAGCCTTGTTCCACCGCGCCAACAACGCCGGCAATTCGGTCAGGCTGCAAATCTCGGCATCCGGCAATCGTTCCGCTTCCCAGACCTTGCCCGCCGGGTTGAACCAGATCGCCCGCATCCCCGCTTGTTGCGCACCGGCTATGTCATCGCCCGGATGATCGCCAATATGCACCGCCGTATCAGCCGTCGCGCCGCCGCGTTGCAAGGCTTCATGGAACAGCCGTGCATCAGGTTTGGCGATGCCGATGTCTTCGGCGCACAACGCAAACTTGAAGTAGTCCGCCAGCCCCAGCCGACGCACATCGGCGTTGCCATTGGTGACCACGCCGAGGGCGTAATGGTTGGCCAGCAACTCCAGGGTCGGTTGCACCTCCGGAAATATTTCCAGCTGATGCCGGGCATGCAGAAACACTTCGAAACTCTGATCGGCCAGGTCCGACGCTTCAGCATGGGGATATCCGGCTTCTTCCAGGGCCTGGAACAACACGCGCCGGCGCAAGGCGCTGATGCGGTGCTTGAGGTTCGGCTCGATGCTCAGGATGCGTTCGCGTATGGCCCACAAATGTTCCACCGGCACCGCCCCCAGGTTGGGCGCATGTTCGGTCAGCCATGCACGCAATATGGCTTCGGCGCTGACGATGACGGGTGCGGTGTCCCACAAGGTGTCGTCGAGGTCGAAGGTGATCAACTGAATGCTCATGAATCGTCGCCCTTAATGCGTTTGGCCCGTGGGTGGGCGCTGTCGTAGACCGTGGCCAGGTGCTGGAAGTCCAGATGGGTGTAGATCTGCGTGGTCTTGATGTCCGAGTGTCCGAGCAGTTCCTGCACCGCGCGCAGGTCCTGGGAGGATTCCAGCAAATGGCTGGCGAAGGAGTGCCGCAGCATGTGCGGATGCAGGTTCTGTCCCAGTTCGCGCTCGCCGGCAGCCTTGACCCGCACCTGGATCGTTCGGGGGCCGAGACGTCGACCCTGTTGGCTGACGAACACCGCATCGTCCACCGGGTTGGCCATGGCCCGCAGTGGCAGCCACTGCTCCAGCGCTTCGCGGGCTTTTTTCCCCACCGGCAGCAGGCGGGTCTTGCTGCCTTTGCCGAGCACCTGGACCATGCCGTCGGCGAGGTCGAGTTGATCGAGATTGAGTCCTGTCAGCTCCGACAGCCGCAGCCCGGAAGAGTAGAACAACTCCAGAATCGCCTGGTCCCGACGTGCCAGAAAGTCATCCTCCACACCACCTTCCAGCAGTTGCAGGGCGCGGTCTGTGTCGAGGGTTTTCGGCAGGCGGCGTTCACCTTTCGGCGGCGCCAGGCCATTGGCCGGATCGTGGTCGCACAGGCCTTCGCGATTGAGGTAGTGATAGAGCCCGCGAACGGCCGACAGCAATCGCGCCAGGCTGCGGGATGATTGCCCTTGGGCGTGCAGGCGGGCAATCAGGCTGCGCAGGCGCTGGATGTCCAGCGCCGCCCAACTGCCGATGTTCTGTTTGACGCACCAGCCCAGCACTTTATCGAGGTCGCGGCGGTAGGCCGACAGCGTGTGCGGCGACACCTGCCGCTCACTGCGCAGGTGTTCGCAGTAAGCGTCCAGTTGTCGTTCCATGTTCAGCGTACCGAGCGCAGGGAATTGTTGACCCGTGGCAACACGCGACCCATGACTTCAGCGATATAGCTCAGGAACAAGGTGCCCACCGAGCTTTTGTAGTGCTGCGGATCACGGCTGGCGATGGCCAGGATGCCGTGGATGCCCTGGTGGCTGATGGCGACGACCGCGGTGGAGCCGATCTGCTTGCGCTGTTCTTCGCCGAACAGGAAGTCCAGCTCATGCTCGCGCAGGCTGCCGCTGACGCTTTTGTCTTCCGAGAGCAAACCGCCGATGGCCACTTGCGCTTCCGCGTGAGTGGCCCAGCGGCCCACCGGCATGGCGTTGTCGCCGAGCAGGATGAGGCTGACGAAGGGCACCTGGAATTCCTGGCGCAGGCTGTCTTCGACGCACATCACCACGTCTTCCAGGCTGGCGGCGTCCATCAGCGCGAGGATCAGGCGACGGGTCTTTTCGAACAGCCGGTCGTTGTCCCGGGCCACGTCCATCAAATGCGACAGGCGATGACGCAGTTCAATGTTGCGGTCGCGCAGAATGGTCATCTGACGCTCCACCAGCGACACGGTATCGCCGCGTCGATGGGGAATACGCAGGGACGGGAGCAGCTCTTCGTGCTCGACGAAGAAGTCCGGATGAGCCTCCAGGTACGCGGCAACAGCCGCCGCCTCCAGGCTTTCGGACGGTGATTCGTCAGCTTGTCGTGCGGGTACCTGAGGCTTGTCTGTCATGGATTTCGCTCACTCAAAGACGCACTTGTCCTTCGTATACGCGCACTGCCGGGCCGGTCATCATCACCGGCTGGCCAGGGCCTGCCCATTCGATGGACAAGCGCCCGCCAGGCAAGTCGATCAATAGCGGTGAATCCATCCACCCCTGGCTGATCGCGGCCACTGCGGCGGCACAGGCGCCGGTTCCGCAAGCCTGGGTTTCCCCGGCTCCACGTTCCCAGACGCGCAACTGCGCGCGGCTCCGGTCGATGACCTGGAGAAAACCGACATTAACCCGTGCCGGAAAGCGCGGGTGATGTTCGATTTTCGGTCCCAGTTCATGCACCGGCGCGTTGTTGATATCGCTGACCCGCAGCACGGCATGGGGGTTGCCCATGGACACGGCGGCCAGATCGACCGGGGTGCCGTCGACGTCGACCTGATAACTCTTGGCCTGCTCCGGTGCCTGGAACGGAATATCCGCCGGCACCAGGCGCGGGGCGCCCATGTTCACGCTGATCTGGCCGTCGTTACGCACGTCGAGCTCGATAATGCCGCTTTTGGTCTCGACCCGAATCAGCCGTTTTGCGGTCAGGCGCTTGTCGAGTACGAAGCGGGCGAAGCAGCGCGCACCGTTGCCGCACTGTTCCACTTCGGAGCCGTCGGCGTTGAAGATCCGGTAGCGGAAATCCACGTCCGGATTGCTCGGTGCCTCGACGATCAGCAACTGGTCGAAACCGATGCCGGTGTGCCGGTCGCCCCATTGCTTGGCATGCTTGGGCAGGATGTGCGCGTGCTGGCTGACCAGGTCGAGGACCATGAAGTCATTGCCCAGGCCGTGCATCTTGGTAAAACGCAGCAGCATGGTTTTACTCCGGCAGCAGGCTTTCGCCAGCAAACAACTCGGCTACCGTTTCACGGCGACGCACTTCAAATGCCTGATCACCGTCCACCAACACTTCAGCGCTACGGCCGCGGGTGTTGTAGTTGGAACTCATGACAAACCCGTAGGCACCGGCCGAATGCACGGCCAGCAGGTCGCCTTCTTCAAGGGCCAGCTGACGATCCTTGGCCAGGAAGTCGCCGGTCTCGCAGATCGGGCCGACGATGTCGTAGGCGCGGGCCGCCGATTGACGCGGGCGCACGGCCGTGACGTCCATCCAGGCCTGGTACAGCGCCGGGCGGATCAGGTCGTTCATGGCGGCGTCGACGATGGCGAAGTCTTTGTGCTCGGTGTGCTTGAGGTATTCGACCTGGGTCAGCAATACACCGGCGTTGGCGACGATGAAGCGGCCCGGCTCGAACACCAGCGCCAGGTCGCGACCATCGAGGCGTTCACGCACGGCCTTGATGTAGTCGGCAGCCAGTGGTGGCTCTTCGTCCTTGTAGCGCACGCCCAGGCCACCACCGAGATCGATGTGGCGCAGGTAGATGCCGCAATCGCCGAGGCGGTCGACCAGGCCCAGCAGGCGGTCGAGGGCGTCGATGAACGGCGGCAGGGTGGTCAGTTGCGAACCGATGTGGCAATCGACGCCGACCACTTCCAGGTTCGGCAACTGCGCGGCGCGTACGTACACGTCTTCGGCATCGGCGATGGCGATGCCGAACTTGTTCTCTTTCAGACCGGTGGAAATGTACGGGTGGGTGCCGGCATCGACGTCCGGGTTGACGCGCAACGAAATCGGCGCGCGAACGCCCAGTTCGGCAGCGACCACTTGCAGGCGTTCGAGCTCGTCGGTGGATTCGACGTTGAAGCAGTGCACGCCGACTTCCAGGGCGCGACGCATGTCGTCACGGGTCTTGCCGACGCCGGAGAACACGATCTTGTCGGCGCTGCCGCCAGCGGCCAGTACACGCTCCAGTTCACCACGGGAGACGATGTCGAAACCGGCGCCCAGACGCG
This sequence comes from Pseudomonas sp. GW456-E7, assembly GCF_059424105.1. Taxonomy (NCBI): domain Bacteria; kingdom Pseudomonadati; phylum Pseudomonadota; class Gammaproteobacteria; order Pseudomonadales; family Pseudomonadaceae; genus Pseudomonas; species Pseudomonas sp. GW456-E7. Next base: position 18,008 of record NZ_JBWKZB010000004.1, read on the forward strand.
CCAGGACATTCAGGACGCCCAGGTTGGAGTTGGCCTTGACTGCGAAGCACACCAGGTGCGGCGTGCCAGCCAGCGCATCGGCATAAGCCAGGTACTGGGCTTCGATGTGTGCACGGGAGTAAACGTAGGTCGGTGTACCAAAGCGCTCGGCGATGGCAGACAGGGCAACACCTTCCGCGAACAGTTCACCGTCACGGTAGTTAAAAGCGTCCATGAGGTTCCCTTATTATTGGTAGACGTCGTGCTTGTGTGCTTTGGAGGCAGGCTGCTGCTGCGACGACTTGGCTTGCTCGACAGGGTCCTGGTCTTCATCGGGCAGGTACAGCGGGCCTTTTTGACCGCAGGCCGACACAAGGCAGGCAACCGCGAGGAGCGCAGCAAGGGAAGAGATCAGGCGCTTCATGGCGAAATCCTTGAAAATGCATTAATTGCGCCGGAGTATACCGGCCACCCGGCAGCTTGCCTATGCAACGGACCGCCCGTCCGGCGGGGGTTGGGCCGATGTCCGTAACATAAGTGCAATCCATTGTGGGAGCGGGCTTGCTCGCGAAAGCGCTGCATCAGCCAATGCGGATGTCGACTGACACACCGCATTCGCGAGCAAGCCCGCTCCCACAGGTACAGCACTTGACCTATTGATATCGGCCCGCGGTCGTTATTCTTTGCATTCAGCAGGGCTCGGTCGTATCTTGCGGCGCTTGAGCCTGATCAGACATTTTTTGAGGTTGCCGTAATGAGTTTGTCCGAAGCGCGTTTCCACGACCTGGTCGATGCCACCCAGCAAACCCTGGAGGACATCTTTGACGACAGCGACCTGGATATCGACCTCGAAAGCTCGGCCGGTGTGCTGACCGTCAAGTTCGAGAACGGCAGCCAGTTGATCTTCAGTCGCCAGGAGCCGCTGCGTCAGCTGTGGCTGGCGGCGGTGTCCGGTGGTTTCCACTTCGACTACGACGAAGAAAGCGAGCGCTGGATGTGCGACAAGAGTGAAGAGCAGTTGGGTGAAATGCTTGAGCGTATCGTCCAGCAGCAGGCCGGTGTCGAGCTCGATTTCGAAGGCCTGTGAGATCGTGACCCAGCCTGCGTCTGTCCGCCCACCGAAGCCGCTCTACAGCAATGTCAGCCCGGCGGTGCCGTCGCCGTGCAGCGGTGTGTGTCGGCTGGACGAGCAGAAAGTCTGCCTGGGCTGCTTCCGCCATGTCGAAGACATCCGCGAATGGCGCTCGGCGGACGATGATCGCCGCCGTGTCATTTGCGCCCAGGCCTCTGAGCGCAAAGCCACCGCCCTGTAGGAGCTGTCGAGCGAAGCGAGGCTGCGATCTTTTGATCTTCAGCGTCTTCTGCACCTCCAGAGCCGCCAAAAATCCAGATCAAAAGATCGCAGCCTTCGGCAGCTCCTACAGGGGGCGGTGCTGGCATCCGGCCCCGGCTTGTATATTTTTTGAGCTGTGATAGTGTCCAGATACGCCTCAACCCATCGAGGCTTGTGAAAACCCCGCCTTTTTCTGGCGGGGTTTTGCTTTTTTCGTGCAGAAGAAAGGAGTCTGCCCAGATCATGACCGCACCTTCCATCACCCTTACCCGTCTGGACGTCCAGCGTCTGGAGCGTCTGATCGACAGCCTGGACGACACGCTGCCGGGCGTTATTGCGTTGCAAACCGAACTGGATCGCGCCGATACCGTGGTCGGCCACGATGAAGTGCCGGCGGATGTCGTGACCATGAATTCCCGTGTGCATTGCCGGGAAGAAGGCAGTGGCAAGGACTACCACCTGACCCTGGTGTACCCCAAGGATGCGAATGCCGACGAAGGCAAGGTCTCGATCCTGGCGCCAGTGGGCAGCGCGCTGCTCGGCCTGAAGGTTGGCCAGCACATCGACTGGCCGGCTCCGGGCGGCAAGACCCTGAAGCTGACGCTGCTGGAAGTCGAATCGCAGCCGGCCAATGGCGGCGCGTTCCCGGAGTGACATCCCCTCAGACCTGATCGAGCGCCTCGTTCAATGCCTGCTCCAGGTCTGCCTTGTAACGCAGGTACAAATGGGTGGAACTCTGCCCTTCGCCGAGCAGGCCTGACAGGTCGAGGTCGGTGATGTAGCAGCGGTAGCGTTCGGTTTCCCGGCGCTGCCCGACGATTTCCCGGGCGACCACGCTGAACAGCTGGTCGCCATGCTCCAGTTCGGAAAACTCCCGTTGATTGCAATACAACGTCACCTGCACCTGACCCGGTGCGGCTTTGCCGACGATCGCCTGTACGTCGTAAAACGGTTTGTTCGCTGGCGTCTGCGGTACCGGCCGGGCTTCAATGCGGCGTGCCCGACCAGGGCCTGACGGCAGCAACTGGCAATACCGGGTGTCGAGGTTCAAGGGTTGGGCAGCGTCCATCGGCAACAGGGCATCGCGACGGTACTGGATCGATTGCAGGAAGCGCTGCAGTGGCACCAGCAGGCTTTGCTCGTCGTGCAAGGGCAGGCGTTGTTGCCACAGGGCATTGAATTCATCGAGCACGTACAGATCAGCCTGATCTTCGTTGACCCGATAGAACACTTGAATGCAGTCCGGCTGGCCCGTTGGCAGGAACAGCGCAAGGTCGTGCTCTTCCAGTGCGTTTGGGTCCAGGTGAAGCGGGCTGTAGCTCGCCATGTCTTCACCCAGGTAGTCGATCAACGCCGGCAGGGTGGCCAGTGCGATGTGCTGGACCTGTCCCGGCACCAGCTCCAGCACGTGGTAGTGCTGCTGGACCTGGATCAGGTAGCGGTGATTGAGCCGGCTCAGCAGCAGGTTCTGCGCGGTGTCGAGGATGTCTTCCACCCGTTGGGCGATGAACTGCGCGCGGTTATGGCAGAAACAGCGCACCCTCAGCTTCGGCTGTTGCGGCCCGGCTGGCAGGTTGTTGAGATAGTCGCGAATGCAGTCGAGCAGGGCATGGGGGCCGTCGTAGCGAGCCACCAGCACTTCGTTCCAGCTATTGAGCGTGACCTGGTCCAGCGTCAGCACCAGGTTCTCCCGAACCCCGGCGTAGCTCAGGGAATCGGTGCGCTCGGTGGTCATCAGGATGTTCAGGTCGCGATGGTGCTTGAGCGGATCGATACCGACATTCACCAGAATCAGCACTTCACTCGGCACGCTGGCGCGCAACAGAGGTTCTTCGGCGACGGTGGGCAAGGGCAGGGCGATAGTCTGTTGCAGGCTGCCGAGCAGGTTGAACAGCTCGAACTCGCTCAAGTCGCTGGTGCCAGGGTGCAGGGCCAGGCGGGTACTGCTGTCGATTACGCCATTGCGGTGGCACCAGGTCAGCAGCTCGAGCAAGTGACGGCTGCGTTTGATCGGCGCGAAATGTTCCCACTCCAGCGCCGTCAGGCTGCCGTTGTACACACCCCACTGGCTTTGCCCCGGTTCTTTCCTGTTCGGCGCGTGCACCAGCGTCAGGGTGTCTTCAGCCAGGTCCGGGGCGATCCCGGGGTTGATGAATTCGACTTTGCCGGCCTTGCGCTCGAAAGCGGCGTATAGCCGACGCCCGAGCACGCTCAGGTCGCGCTTGTTGATGCGGCTGACCGTTTGCTCCTGTCGGGCAAACTGGGTGAGGAAGCGGTAGCTGTAGTTCAGTTCATTGACCAGCGCCCGCCGCTCGGAGCCGACCTGGCGGACTTTCCACTGGCTGCGGCTATCGAGCAGGGCCAGTTGGCGCTGGTCCCAGCGCCATTCATGGGCTAGGCGCTCGAGCAAAGAGCGTTGCCAGCTCTGGGTGCGGCTGCTGCCGGTCAGTTTGCGATTGACCTTCAGGTACAGCGCGCGACGCACCAGTTCCAGCCGATCCGGTTCATTACGGGCGATCAGGTACTCCTCGATGCGCCGGTACACCACCACGTACGGGTCCAGCTCGTCGAGGTCGAGCCGGTTGGCGAACACCGCTTGCTTGAAGCGCAGGCTCAGGCAATGGACCCTGGGGTGTTCGCTGGCATAGACCTCGGTCAGCAGCAGCTTGAGTACCGACTTGTAGGGCGACTCGATGCCCTTGAACAACTGCCAGAGCCCGGCGCCGATAAATTCGCCGGGCGGGATAAAGGCCAGGTTGCCGAGGTCGAGGGTTTCATCGGCGCGGATAAAGCGTTTGGAGATCAAGGTATGGGTGTAGCGGTCGTAGCTCGATTCTTCGTAGACCGGCACCAGCCACCAGATCGGCGTACGCCCGGCCAGCCAGATCGCGGTGCGGTAAAACTCGTCCAGCAACAGGTAGTGCTGGGTAGTGCCGCAATCCTCCGAACTCAGCTGGGTATCGCGCTCGCCACGGACGAAACGGGTCGGTTCGATCAGGAAAAAGTGCGCTTCGGCGCCTTGGCTGGCGGCCCAGGCTTCCAGCAGCTGGCATTTTTTGCGCAGTTCGGCGAGTTCGTTCTCGGTCAGGTCCGGCCCATGGCAGACCCACACATCCATGTCGCTCTGGTCGGCCTGGGCCAGGGTGCCGAGGCTGCCCATCAGGAACAGCCCGTGAATCGGCCTCGGCGGGTTGCTGCCGTGGCGAGGCTTGTAGGAAAACGAGCGGGTCAGGCGCTGGGCTTCTGCGAGGACATTGGCGTCCGGTTCGAAATTCGACAGCCCCGCCGGCGTACTGCCGGAAACGTAGCCGGGCAATAGCGGATGATTAACGTGGAAAAACAGCGGCAGCAAGGTCAGGACCCCTTGCTGGCGGGTCGACAAGCCTTCCATGGCGCGAGCCATGCGCCCTTCGTTAAGTTTCAGAAAGCGTGCGCGCAGCTGGCTGAGAACCTTGCGGTCGATTCCCTCGTCCAGATCGGGGCGGATTTCATGGGTGCGCGTCATGTCAGCTCAAACCGGCTCGCAGGGCTCGGACGTGGGGCTTTTCGGATGAGGGGCAGTTTAGCGCCTTGAGGCGAGGACTTTTAAGCTGATTTATTTTTCTGGCGTCAGATTTTTATCGGTGGAGACAGAAATCAGGGGGGGATGTGCCCGCGGAAATCCCTGGATCGGGGTCTCCGTGGGCGATGCGGCAGAATTCAGGCTGTTACTTCGGCGTTAAGAATTGTCAGCACGCTTTGCACATTTTGCGCGGCATCACGACCCAGGCTGGTCAGGTAGCCACCATCAGGCTGATCGGTCAGTTCTTTTTCAAACAGGCGTTTGGCGGCGGCAATGTGTTTCGGGGCAGCGGTCTGATGAATTTTCAGACCTTCCTGGGAACTGTCCAGGTTGAAGAGTGCGAGGACTTCCAGTTCGGCAACCAGCTCAGGGGTAAGCGACATAAGGACTCCAGACTTTCTAGGAATTGGACGACAGCGCTCCTAAGGTGAACCCGCTTGTCCGGCATGTCCAGTGCTGGCGACAGAGATTTTTTGCCTCGCATAAAAAAGATCGCAGCCTGCGGCAGCTCCTACATGGATCGCATTCCAGGTAGGAGCTGCCGCAGGCTGCGATCTTTTGATCTTACTGCTTTTGCGGCGGCAACTCGGGCAATGCGCGCAGCGCAGCTTCGTACCATTCGGTGTTGAACGCGCGGTCTTCTTCGAGGATCGCGTCGATTTCTACAGCCAAAACGTGAGCCATCAGGTTGAGAATCTCTTCCCGCTCGTAGCCCACCAGGGTCAGCTTGTTGAAGGTCGCCTTGGCCGCTGGCGGGTTGTCGCTTTCGATCTGGTTTTCGATAGCTTCGATCAGGGTATTTTCGGCGAACTCTTCTTCGTCGTCTTCGATATCGATTGGCTCGCTCATGGCAGGCTCCTCAGGGAAAGGCGGCCAGTTTACCCGTATTCATTGGCGTGATGCTGCTGGCAAGAAACCCTCGAGCGTTCTATAAACAGGCACTGCCCACCCCGCACGGCCTGGAGGCTTTGTGATGATCAAGCTTTATGGATTCTCCGTCAGTAACTACTACAACATGGTCAAACTGGCGCTGCTGGAAAAAGGACTGCCTTTCGAAGAAGTGCTGTTTTATGGCGGCACTGCCCCCGAAGCTCTGGCCATCAGCCCGCGTGGAAAGGTCCCGGTGCTGCACGTTGAACAGGGGTTCATCAATGAAACCAGCATAATCCTCGAGTACCTCGAGCAAAATCACAACGGCACGCCGCTGCTGCCGAGCGACCCCTTCGAGCGCGCGCAGGTGCTGGCACTGGCCAGGGAAATCGAGCTGTATATCGAACTGCCAGCGCGAGCCTGCTACGCCGAAGCGTTTTTCGGCATGACCCTGCCGGATGCGATCAAGGAAAAAACCAAGGCTGAACTGTTGCTGGGGATGGCTGCGCTGGGCCGGCACGGCAAATTCAGCCCTTACGTGGCGGGTGACAGCTTGAGTGTGGCGGATCTGTATTTCCTGTACAGCGTGCCGCTGGCGTGTGGCGTGGCGCACAAGTTGTTCGGCATTGATTTGTTGGCTGAAATGCCGAAGGCCAAGGCGTTGCTGGAGCGTCTGGAACAGAATCCGAATGTGCAGCGGATCGCGGCTGACAAGGAGGCGGCGATGCCGGCGTTCATGGCGATGATTGCGGCCAGGAAGTAGATTTTTGCGGCGTTCTGTCGATCGCCTTCGCGAGCAAGCCCGCTCCCACAATGGATTGGGTTCTCACATCAAACCTGTGGGAGCGGGCTTGCTCGCGAAGCTTTTGACGATTTAGCGGCTGGCCAGCAGTGCCTGACCGCGAGCCACGGCAGCCTTCACCTGCGCCGGCGCGGTGCCGCCGATGTGGTTACGGGCATTGACCGAGCCTTCGAGGGTCAGCACGGCGAACACGTCCTGATCGATCTGGTCGCTGAACTTGCGCAGTTCTTCCAGGCTCATTTCCGCCAGGTCCTTGCCGCTGTCCACGCCGTACTTGACGGCATGGCCGACGATTTCGTGGCAATCACGGAATGGCAGGCCGCGACGCACCAGGTAGTCGGCCAGGTCGGTGGCGGTGGAGAAGCCGCGCAGGGCTGCTTCGCGCATCATCGCGTGCTTGGGCTTGATCGCCGGCACCATGTCGGCAAAGGCCCGCAGCGAGTCGCGCAAGGTGTCGGCGGCGTCGAACAGCGGCTCCTTGTCTTCCTGGTTGTCCTTGTTGTAGGCCAGGGGCTGGCCTTTCATCAGGGTCAGCAGGCCCATCAGCGCGCCGAATACGCGACCGGTCTTGCCGCGCACCAGCTCCGGCACGTCCGGGTTTTTCTTTTGCGGCATGATCGAGCTGCCGGTGCAGAAGCGGTCGGGCAGGTCGATGAACTGGAATTGCGCGCTGGTCCACAGCACCAGCTCCTCGGAGAAGCGCGACAGGTGCATCATCGCGATGCTGGCGGCCGAGCAGAATTCGATGGCGAAATCGCGATCGGAGACGTTATCCAGCGAATTGCCGCCAACCGCGTCGAAACCCAGCAGTTGGGCGGTGTATTCACGATCGATCGGGTAGGTGGTGCCGGCCAGTGCCGCGCTGCCCAGCGGCATGCGGTTGGTGCGCTTGCGGCAGTCGACCAGGCGCTCGTAGTCGCGGCTGAGCATCTCGAACCAGGCCAGCATGTGGTGCCCGAAGGTCACTGGCTGGGCGGTCTGCAGGTGGGTGAACCCCGGCATGATGCTGGCGGCTTCGCGCTCGGCCTGCTCCAGCAAGCCTTTTTGCAGGCGGGTGATTTCGGCCAGGATCAGGTCGATTTCGTCACGCAACCACAGGCGGATGTCGGTGGCGACCTGATCGTTACGGCTGCGGCCGGTGTGCAGTTTTTTACCGGTCACGCCGATGCGGTCGGTCAGCCGCGCCTCGATGTTCATGTGGACGTCTTCAAGGTCGATGCGCCAGTCGAACTGGCCGGCCTCGATTTCACCCTGGATGGTCTTCAGGCCATCGATGATGCTGTCGCGCTCGGCATCGGTCAGCACGCCGACCTTGGCCAGCATGGTGGCGTGGGCGATCGAACCCATGATGTCGTGGCGATACAGGCGCTGGTCGAAAGTGACGGAGGCGGTGAAGCGGGCGACGAAGGCGTCGACGGGTTCACTGAAGCGGCCGCCCCAGGACTGATTGGTCTTGTCAGTGCTCATGAATTCGCTCGTATCGGCTTGAAGAAAGAAGGCGTGGAACGCTGGCGCGGATAATAACAGGGTTGCCAACCCTGTCGCTGACACTGGTCGATACGTTTTTTTGTGTAGGAGCGAGCTTGCTCGCGATGAACCTGAAGTCGACACGTTTATCCAGGAGGCACGCGTTATCGTTAACGCTCATCGCGAGCAAGCTCGCTCCTACGTTAGCGCAACGATATTTTTCAATTGAGCAATAACGTCCCGGCAACCGTCTACAGTTGGACAGTAGGGTCAGCGCACTTCTCGGTGCAGCCGCTGACCATAAGAAGAGGGGGGTGTTCATATTGCATATCAGCAAACCCTGTGGCGATGTGTCGCCAATGCGGGCCTGGGCCGCCAATCGCCCGGCAGATGAAAATTTAGCCGCCGGACCAGCGGCACTTTTTGACGCTCGGGCTAGTCTTAGCGTGGATCGCGGTGACGGACGTCACTTCACCTGTCTACGCTATCCTTGTGCGAGACTCACGCAGGAATCCAGCGCAATATGAATGTCCTGATCGTTGATGACGAACCCTTGGCCCGCGAGCGCCTGTGCCGAATGGTTGGCGAACTCGAGGGGTACAGTGTCCTGGAGCCTAGTGCCACGAATGGCGAAGAGGCGTTGGCACTGATCGACAGCCACAAGCCGGATATCGTGCTGCTTGATATCCGCATGCCCGGCCTCGATGGCCTGCAAGTGGCTGCACGGTTATGCGAACGCGAAACTCCGCCCGCCGTGGTGTTCTGCGCCGGGCCCGATGAATTTGCCGTGGAAGCCTTACAGGCCAGCGCCGTAGGCTATCTGGTGAAACCTGTGAGAACTGAACAGTTACATGACGCATTAAAGAGAGCCGAGCGCCCAAATCGTGCCCAGCTCGCCGCCCTGACCCGCCCTGCTGCCGAAAGCGGCAGCGGACCGCGCAGCCATATCAGCGCCCGAACCCGTAAAGGGATCGAGCTGATTCCGCTGGATCAGGTGGTGTACTTCATTGCCGACCACAAATACGTAACCTTGCGTCACGAAAGCGGTGAAGTGCTGCTCGATGAGCCACTCAAGGCCCTTGAGGACGAATTCGGTGACCGTTTCGTGCGTATCCATCGCAACGCACTGGTCGCCCGTGAGCGTATCGAGCGACTGCAACGCACACCCCTGGGGCATTTCCAGCTGTTCCTCAAAGGCCTCAATGGTGATGCGCTGATCGTCAGCCGGCGCCATGTGGCTGGCGTGCGCAAGATGATGCAACAGCTCTAAAAAGCTGTGCGCAGGCGAATTTCACACCCGATTGCCGGACATCCGGGGCCAGGGAGGCCGAGTAGTATCTGATACAAGTCAAAGTGGATTTGGCTGAGCTGTTATTATCCGCCGTATCTATTCAGTACGGATTGATCCATGTCCTCTCGCCAGATCCGCATCGCCACCCGCAAAAGCGCTCTCGCCCTGTGGCAGGCCGAATACGTCAAAGCCCGCCTTGAAGCGGCTCATCCGGGCCTGCTGGTGACCCTCGTTCCCATGGTCAGCCGTGGTGACAAGTTGCTTGACTCACCGCTGTCGAAAATCGGCGGCAAGGGCCTGTTCGTCAAGGAGCTCGAAACCGCGCTGTTGGACAATGAAGCCGACATCGCCGTGCACTCCATGAAGGACGTGCCGATGGACTTCCCTGAAGGTCTTGGCCTGTACTGCATTTGCGAACGGGAAGACCCGCGCGACGCCTTCGTTTCCAACACCTTCACCAGCCTGGATGAGTTGCCTCAGGGCAGCATCGTCGGCACCTCCAGCCTGCGCCGCCAGGCTCAATTGCTGACCCGTCGCCCTGATCTGGAGATCCGCTTCCTGCGCGGCAACGTCAACACGCGCCTGGCCAAGCTCGATGCCGGTGAATACGACGCCATCATCCTGGCCGCTGCCGGCCTGATCCGGCTGGGCTTTGAAGATCGCATCACTTCGGCCATCAGTGTCGACGACAGCCTTCCGGCCGGTGGCCAGGGCGCGGTGGGTATCGAATGCCGCAGTGCCGACAGTGAAATCCATGCGCTGCTGGCGCCCCTGCATCACCAGGACACCGCCACCCGCGTGACCGCCGAACGTGCCCTCAACAAGCACCTCAATGGCGGTTGCCAGGTACCGATTGCCTGCTACGCCGTGCTGGAGGGTGAACAGCTCTGGTTGCGCGGGCTGGTGGGCGACCCAGCCGGTGGCCTGCTGCTCAGCGCACAAGCCCGTGCCCCTCGCGGCGATGCCGAGGCACTGGGTGTGCGTGTCGCTGAAGACCTTCTGAGCCAGGGTGCCGACGCCATTCTCAAAGCGGTCTATGGCGAGGCAGGTCACGAGTGACCGGCTGGCGCTTGCTGCTGACACGTCCCGCCGATGAGTCGGCGGCGCTGGGCAGTCTTTTGGCCGAGCAGGGGATATTCAGTAACAGTCTGCCGCTTTTGGACATCGTGCCGATTACGGCGACTGACACAATGCGCCAGGTGATTCAGACGCTGGAAAGGTTCTGCGCAATCATCGTGGTCAGCAAGCCTGCCGCCCGGATCGGCGTCGAACTGCTCGAGCGGTTTCGGCCAGCGCCGCCCGCTGTGAAGTGGTTCAGCGTCGGCGCGGCGACAGCGCAGATCCTCCAGTCTCACGGATTGGATGTGAGCTTCCCGGCAGAAGGCGATGACAGTGAAGCCCTGCTCGAACTTTCCCGTCTGCGCGAGGCTATCGCACCACCCGATGCGCGGGTGCTGATCCTGCGCGGGGAGGGTGGGCGCGAATTGCTGGCTGAGCGTTTGCGTGAGCTTGGTGCTAGTGTCGAGTATCTGGAGCTGTACCGCCGGGCAATGCCGATTTACCCGCCGCAAGTGCTGCCGCAACGGATTCAGGCGGAACGCCTGAACGGGCTGGTGGTCAGCAGTGGACAAGGTTTTGAGCACCTGCATCAATTGGCCGGCGATGCCTGGCCGCAGTTGGCGCGGTTGCCGTTGTTTGTACCAAGCCCCAGGGTTGCCGAGCTGGCGCGTGCCGCCGGGGCCAAAACAGTTGTGGATTGTCGCGGCGCGAGTGCCGCGGCCTTGCTGACGGCGTTACGGGAGCAACCCGTACCCGTTTTCTGATGCAAAGGATGGATACGTGAGCGAAACAGCCTTGCCTAAAGATGACTCGCGACCGGTGCTTGATGCACCTGTTGATGCTCCTCTAGAAGAAATGCCGCCGCCACCAGCTGCCGAGCAGCGTAGAGGCAATGGTCTGGCAATCCTCGCACTGTTGCTGGGCGCGGCCGGTGTCGCGGTGGGCGGTTGGGGTGTCTGGCAGGTGCGTCACCTGCAGGCCAACAATCAGCAGCAACTGAGCCAGGTGCAGGCGCTGAATGACCAGGCGCAGAACCTCAAGCTCAATGAGGAACGCCTGAGCGCACGCCTGGCACAATTGCCGCCTGCCGATGAGCTGGAAGCACGCAGTCGCCTGGTGATCCAGCTGCAAGGTGATCAGCAGCGATTGAACCAGCGTCTGGAAACCGTACTCGGCGCCAGTCGCAAGGACTGGCGTCTGGCCGAGGCCGAGCACTTGCTGCGTCTGGCCAGTCTGCGACTGTCTGCCTTGCAGGACATCAGCAGCGCCCAGGCACTGGTCCAGGGTGCCGACGAGATCCTGCGCGAGCAGAACGATCCGGGCTCCTTTGCCGCGCGCGAGCAGGTGGCTAAGACCCTGATTGCCTTGCGCAGTACCGAACAACCGGACCGCACCGGGCTGTTTCTGCGTCTGGGCGCACTGCGCGATCAAGTGGCCAGCCTCACCGAGCTGGCACCGGAGTACAAGGACCGTGGCGATTCGCTGCTGGGCCTGACTGCCGATGGCGACGGTGCCAGTCGCTGGGCGCAATGGTGGGATCAGATTTCGCGCTACATCCGCATCGATTTCAATGCCGATAAAAACGTTCGCCCATTGTTGGCCGGCCAGAGCCTGATTCAGGTGCGCCTGGCCCTGAGCCTTGCGCTGGAGCAGGCACAGTGGGCCGCACTCAATGGTCAGGCTGCGGTGTACTCCCAAGTGCTGGACGAAGCGCGGGACATCCTCAAGGGCAACTTCAACCCGGACAACTCGCAAAGCAAAGTCATGCTTGAGCAGGTGGCCGAGCTGAGCAGGCAACCTGTCACCGTAGTCACTCCAGACATGACCGGCACCCTGAGCGCGGTGCAGGGGTACCTGGAACGGCGCAACGTCAACGCCGAAGACTCGGTCAAGCCAATGGCCAGGCCTGCCGCGAACACCGCGCTGGAGGCCACGCCATGAAGCGCCTCTATGTGATCGTGTTCCTCGCGATTGCCGCTACCGCTGCACTGGGGCTGGCGATTGCCGAACATTCCGGTTACGTGCTGATTGCTTACAAGACCTTCCGCTATGAGTCGAGCCTGTGGGCTACTTTGGCACTGGTGGCCGTGCTGTGGTTGGTGATCTGGGGTATCAAGGCGCTGGTCGAACTGGTGATGGCTTCCAGCGGGGTGGTCAACCCGTGGTCGCGGCGTAACCGCAGCCGCCGGGTGCAGGTGGCGATCGAGCACGGTCAACTGGACCTGGCCGAGGGGCGCTGGGCCAGCGCGCAACGTCACTTGCATCGGGCTGCCGAGGCCGAGCGCCAGCCGTTGCTTTACTACCTCGGTGCGGCCCGTGCCGCAAACGAACAAGGCAATTACGAAGAAAGCGACAACTTGCTGGAGCGCGCCCTGGAGCGTCAGCCTCAGGCCGAGTTGGCGATCGCCTTGAACCACGCCCAGTTGCAGACCGACCGCGGTGATACCGACGGCGCCCTCGCCACCCTGCAAGCCATGCGTGAGCGCCATCCTCATAATGCACAGACCCTGCGTCAGTTGCAGCGCCTGCTTCAGCAGCGTGGTGACTGGTCGTCAGTCATTCGCCTGCTGCCGGAGCTGCGCAAGGACAAAGTTCTGCCGGCGGCCGAACTCGCAGAACTGGAGCGTCGGGCCTGGGGGGCGAACCTGTCCCTGGCGGCGCAACGGGAAGAGAACGGAGCGGTGGGGCAGCAAGCGCTCGAACGTGCCTGGCAGCAACTGACCTCGGCGCAACGCCAGGAGCCACAACTGGTGCTCGCCTATGCCGAGCAACTGCGGCAACTGGGGGCTCAGGTCGAAGCAGAGGAAGTCCTGCGCACCGCGCTCAAGCGCAGCTACGACAGTCATCTGGCTCGCCTCTACGGGCTGGTGCGCGGCAATGATCCGGCCCGCCAGTTGCAGGCCGCTGAAGGCTGGCTCAAGGACCATCCGGCCGATCCGGGCCTGCTGCTGACACTGGGCCGTCTGTGCCTGCAAAACAGTTTGTGGGGCAAGGCCCGGGACTATCTGGAAAGCAGCCTGCGTGTACAACGCAATCCGGAAGCCTGTGCAGAGCTGGCGCGGTTGTTGGCGCAAATGGGTGATGCCGAGCGCAGCAACCAGCTGTTTCAGGAAGGCCTGGGATTGTTGGATGAACGCTTGCTTGCGGCCCCTCTACCCGTGTCAGTCCGCGCTTGACCCATTCGCTGGGGCCAGGCTCCGGCGACTGTGTGATGAACTGCGGCGAGGAAGTAATTGTCCTCGTCGCAGTGAGATAATTCGCTGAAATTCGGTTACCCATTCTCGTCGCAGGCAAAGTCCTACAGAGGACTACTTTTTATCCTCTCTTATGCGTCGGGATTTCCCTACACTTCTGCTGAAGTCTCCGTGGGCGCCTGCCTTGAAAGGCCGCCGCGCTTTCCTCTACCGTAACGGTCTGTCACTACTTTTACGGATAAGCCATGTCTTTGGCCTGCTCACGCTCCTTGTTTTTCATGGCTTTCATTGCGGGTGCCCTGGCGTTGGGCGTTTCCTACTACCTGGAATATGCGGTCGGCCTGAGGCCTTGCGGCTTGTGTCTGGTGCAGCGGTTTTGTCTGGCGCTCCTGACCGGTGTCTGCCTGATGGCTTCGGTCCATGGTCCAGGTCGCATCGGAACCGTTCTGTATTGGCTGCTCAGTCTTGGATGCAGCCTGGCCGGCACTGTCACGGCGTGGCGGCAGGTTCTGTTGCAAAGCCTTCCGATGGAACAGGCCGCAGCGTGCTCGACCCATCTGGCGGATCTGCTCGCCGGTTCTCCGTGGCTTTCCGTCCTGCAGCAAGTGTTCAAGGGCGCTGTCGATTGTGTGGAAATTTCCTGGACGCTGTTCGACCTGAGTCTCACGGAGTGGAGCCTGCTGTTCTTCGTCGCGATGATGATTCTGGCCGTTTACCAGTCGTTGCGACTGGTCTGGATCAGCTATCAGCGACCGCTCAGCGACGAGTCGTCGCACCGGGCCTTTGCCGGCGATTAAACACTTGTATGAACTTTATCGCCTGCGTACCTTGAAGCCAGTGTCGTGCGGGCATAATCTGGCCCGCACGTGTCATTGGAATTATGTTGCTCGATGACGCTCTGCCTGACCGCCCACCGATGTTACAAGAGGCGTGCGGGCATAGAGCAGCTGACCCACAAGGGAAGAGAGATCACCATGCTCGAAAGTTGTCAGAATGCTCAGGAACGCTGGGGTGGAGTGCACCTGCTGATCGATCGCTGGTTGCAGGAACGACACGAACTGATCGGGGCCTATGACGCTCTTGGCGCAAAGCCTGAGGCGTTGGGTGAGAACCGCAAGCCTTTGCAGGAGTTCTGCGGCGTGCTGGTCGATTATGTATCGGCCGGGCACTTCGAGATCTACGAGCAGCTGACGGGGGAGGCCAAGGCCTTCAACGACACGCGTGGCCTGGAGCTCGCCGAGACGATCTACCCGCGCATCGACGTCATCACCGAGAAGCTGCTCGCGTTCAATGACCTGTGCGATGAAGGTAAATGCGTCGCCGAGAAATTCAAGGAACTGGGTGGCCTGCTGCATGAGCGCTTCGAGCTGGAAGACTGCCTGATCGAAGTGCTGCACACAGCCCACAAGGAAGCCGATTCGGTTCAGGCCTGAAGCGCTTTCTGCAAGATCTCGAAACGGCGTGCCAAGGCACGCCGTTTTTCGTTTGTGTCGTCAGCCGGTGGCACCGCGCAATTCGACTTCAAACACCAGTGGTGTGAACGGTGCGATCACGTCACCGGCACCCTCGGCGCCATAGGCCTGGGCCGATGGAATCACCAGTCGCCATTTCGCCCCGACCGGCATGTTTTGCAATGCGCTGCGCCATCCGGCGATCACGCTGTCGAGACTGAACCATTGAGGCTGACTGTTCTGATCGAACACCGTACCGTCGGGCAAGCGACCGATGTACAGCACCTGCACCTTGCCGTTGGGTCCTGCCTTGGCGCCAGCGCCCGGCGTCAACTCGGTCAGCAGCACGCCGTCAGCCAGTTCGCGCACGCCAGGCTTGGCTTTCTCGGCGGCGAGAAAACGCTGTTCCTTTTCCAGTGCCAATTCGCTTTGCGGCTCGGCTGACTGCATGGCAATCCGCGCTTCATGCTCGGTCAATATCTGCTGGATCTGCTCGTCTTTCAGCGCCAGCGGTTTGCCCTGATAGGCTTGTTGCAATCCCTCGACCAGTGCCTGGAGCTGCAGGTCGGGAGCCTCCTGGCGCAAGCGTTCGCCAAGGCTCGCACCCAGGCTGTAAGCGAGATCGTGGGCGTCATTTTCCGGTGTTGTTTCGGCGGCCTGGGCGACCGAAAAAAACACGCACAGCGATAAAAAAAGGCAGCGCGACATGGGCACTCTCCGACCTGAATTGCGGACGATTATGCCAGCGAGAATGCGCGCAACGGTGAACTGCTTTCGCGTCGACGCAGAAGTTTTTCAGTCCTTTGCAACACAACGCTTTCGATAGTGTCAACATGCCCTAGCGGCGGTTGCTGCAGAGGTCTAGTATGAGCCGCACTCACTTCAGCCAGGAGGTAAACCATGTCGGCCACCAAGAAGCCAGTAAGCACTCCATTGCACCTGCTCCAACAACTCTCGGGCAGCCTGCTCGAGCATCTGGAAACCGCTTGTTCCGAAGCCTTGGCTGATGCTGAAAAACTGCTCGCCAAACTGGAAAAGCAGCGCGGAAAAGCGCAAGAAAAACTGCACAAATCCCGCACCAAATTGCAGGACGCTGCGGCGGCCGGAAAAGCCAAGGCGCAAGCCAAGGCCAAGGGCGCAGTGACCGATCTTGAGGAGCTGCTCGATGCCCTCAAGGATCGTCAATCGGAAACCCGCGGCTACATTCTGCAACTCAAGCGCGATGCCCAGGAAAGCCTGAAACTGGCCCAGGGCGTCGGTCGTGTACAAGAGGCTGTCGGCAAGGTGTTGTCCCTGCGCGCGGCCAAGCCTGCTGCGGCACCTGCGAAGAAAGCCGCTGCCAAACCGGCTGCTGCAAAAGCACCGGCCAAGCCTGCTGCTGCAAAACCGGCAGCTGCCAAACCGGTAGCTAAAACCGCCGCAGCCAAACCTGCTGCAAAACCTGCAGCGAGAAAACCGGCCGCTGCCAGCGCCGCAAAACCGGCTGCTAAAACCACGGCTGCCAAACCTGCCGCTGCACGTCCTGCCGCTGCAAAAACTGCGGCTGCCAAACCAGCCGCTGCTAAAACCGCTGCTGCTAAACCGGCTGCAAAACCAGCTGCAAAACCAGCTGCAAAAACCGCGGCAAAACCAGCCGCCAAACCAGCTGCCCGCACCGCTGCTGCGAAACCTGCTGCCAAGCCGGCTGCAAAACCTGTCGCTGCAAAACCGGCCGCTAAACCAGCAGCCAAGCCAGCGGCAAAACCTGCTGTAAAAGCGGCTGCCAAACCTGCTGCTAAACCAGCCGCCAAACCAGCTGCAGCAAAACCAGTCGTTGCCGCCAAGCCAGCAGCGGCCAAACCAGCTGCTAAACCAGCTGCGGCTAAACCAGCTGCCAAACCTGCTGCTGCAAAACCTGCTGCAAAACCCGCAGCCAAACCTGCTGTGAAGAAGCCGGTTGCCGCCAAGCCAGCCACCGCTCCGGTTGCCAAGCCAGCCACCGCACCGGCTGCCAAGCCAGCCAACCCGGCTCCGGTAGCAACGTCTACTTTGGCAGCAGCCACCTCGACAGCCACGCCAGCGCCAACGCCGGCCGCCGCATCGATCGCAGCAACCACCCCAACCAGCGCTTCCTAAGTGCCGGTTACCGCGACGCGCAGCTGATGCAGCGCGTCGCGGTGCAGGTGGGCGGCCTCGGCCGCCGCACCTTCCAGCCAGGCCGCCAGATCGGTCTCGGCATTTTTCGGCCAACTCTGCGCCGCACTCTCCAGCCGCAACAACAGATGCCGTTCGGCTTCCAGCTCGAGTGCCTTCACTTGTTCACGCAAGGTCTGCAAGTCGGCGTCTTCCGTGGCCGCGGCTTTCCACTGTGTGCGCAAGGTGCGCAACGGCCGCACGACTTCGATGTCCCACGAGGTGGCCACACTGCGCAGTTGCTGCAAGCGCTGCTCATCGCAGGCCACGCCTCGGTGTCCCAACCACGCACCACACAGCAGCAGACACACATTGACCCCCGCCGACTGCAATTGCAGGCATGCCTGCTCAACACCGGGACGGGCGTAAGTGGTCAGGGAAAAGCTCCACAGGTCAGAGGACATAGTGCTACTCGCGCCAGTTGCGAGCGAAGCTGGTAGACTCCGCCGCCATTATGATTCGACTTCAGAACCTGACTTTACAGCGTGGCCCGCAACGTCTGCTAGAAGACGCCGAGCTGACCCTGCACGCCGGCCAGAAAGCCGGCCTCATCGGTGCCAATGGCGCCGGCAAATCGAGCCTGTTCGCCTTGCTTCGGGGCGAGCTGCACCCGGACTCGGGTGATTGCTTCCTGCCGGCCGACTGGCGTATCGCCCACATGCGCCAGGAGGTCGACACCCTCGAACGCCTGGCGGTCGACTACGTGCTCGATGGCGACCTGCGCCTGCGCCAGGTGCAACGCGACCTGGCGGCAGCCGAAGCGGCCCATGACGGTGCCGCACAGGCCCGCCTGCATTCGGAACTCGACAGCGCCGACGGTTACACCGCCGACGCCCGGGCACGCAAGTTGCTGGCCGGTCTTGGGTTCACCAACGAGCAGATGGATCGCCAGGTCGGAGATTTCTCCGGTGGCTGGCGGATGCGTCTGAACCTGGCGCAGGCCTTGATGTGCCCATCGGACCTGCTGCTGCTCGACGAACCGACCAACCACCTGGATCTCGACGCCATCATCTGGCTTGAGGAATGGCTCAAGAGCTATCCGGGCACCCTGATGCTGATCTCCCACGATCGGGACTTCCTCGATGCCGTGGTTGACCACGTGGCCCACGTCGATCAGCGCAAGATCACCCTGTACCGCGGTGGCTACAGCGCCTTCGAGCGTGCCCGTGCCGAACGCCTGGCCCAGCAACAGCAAGCGTACGAGAAGCAGCAGGCGCAACGTGCGCACATGGAAAGCTACATCGCCCGCTTCAAGGCCCAGGCCACCAAGGCCCGTCAGGCCCAGAGCCGGATCAAGGCCCTGGAGCGGATGGAAGAGCTGACCGCTGCCCACGTCGATTCGCCGTTCGACTTTGTCTTCCGCGAATCGCAGAAAATTTCCAGCCCGCTGATCGACCTGTCCGATGCCCGCCTGGGTTACGGTGACAAAACCGTGCTGGAGAAGGTCAAGCTGCAACTGACCCCGGGTGCGCGCATCGGTCTGCTCGGCCCTAACGGTGCCGGTAAATCGACCCTGATCAAGAACCTCGCCGGTGAGCTCTCGCCATTGGCCGGTCGCTTGACCCGTGGCGAGAACACCGTGGTCGGTTACTTCGCCCAGCATCAGCTCGACTCTCTGGATTCCAAGGCCAGCCCGTTGCTGCACCTGCAGCGCCTGGCACCGACCGAGCGTGAACAGGCCCTGCGCGACTTCCTCGGCGGTTTCGATTTCCGTGGCGCGCGGATCGACGAGCCGGTGCTGAATTTTTCCGGTGGTGAAAAGGCGCGCCTGGCCTTGGCCTTGATTGCCTGGGACCGGCCGAACCTCTTGCTGCTCGACGAACCGACCAACCACCTGGACCTGGAAATGCGCCTGGCGCTGACCATGGCCTTGCAGGAGTTCAGTGGTGCGGTACTGGTGGTCTCTCACGATCGTCATTTGCTCAAAAGCACCACCGACAATTTCTTTCTGGTGGCAGATGGCAAGGTCGAGGAGTTCGACGGCGACCTGGAGGACTACACCCGCTGGCTGGTGGAGTATCGCCAGCGCAATGCCCCGGTCAGCAGCACCCCGGTCAATCCGGACAAGACCGACAAGAAAGCCCAGCGTCAGGCCGCCGCGGCGTTGCGTCAGCAACTGGCCCCACACAAGCGTGAGGCTGACAAGCTCGAAGCCGAACTGGGCAAGCTCCACGAAAAACTGGCGAAGGTCGATACCAGCCTCGGCGACAGTGACATCTACGAGCCGGCACGCAAGAACGAGTTGCGTGATCTGCTGGCCGAGCAGGCCAGGCTGAAAGTGCGTGAAGCGGAGCTGGAAGAGGCGTGGATGGAGGCCCTGGAATTGCTGGAAAGCATGCAGGCGGAGCTGGAGGCGCTGTCCTGATGGACGCCTTCAAACTGCCGTTGCCGGCGGTGTGGGTCGAGCCGATCTGGCTTGGCGTGCAAATCCTGCTGATCCTGCTCGCCGGCTACTTCACCCAGCGCTTCGTCGCCAAAGGCCTGACCCGTCTCGGTGAGCGTTACCCGTTTCCGCCGCAATTGATGATGCCGCTGCGGGGCGGCTTGCGCTGGCTGATCATGGGCAGCGCGCTGATTTTCGTGCTGGAGCGACTCGGTGTATCGGCCACGGTGCTCTGGACCGCGTTGTCCGGTTTCGTCGCGGTCGCGGCGGTGGCGTTTTTTGCCATGTGGAGCGTGCTCTCGAACCTGCTGTGCGCGATCCTGATCTTTACCGTCGGCCCGTTCCGCATCGGTGACGTGGTCGAGTTGGTGGACACCACCGACAAGCCCGGCGTCAAAGGTCGGGTGGTGGCGATCAATCTTCTTTACACCACGTTGCTCGAGGCCGAAGAAGTCGGCACCGGTAGCGCCATGGTGCAAGTGCCCAATAGCCTGTTCTTCCAGCGTTCGGTACGGCGCTGGCGGGGAACTGATGTGTTCCCTTCGAGCGGGTTCGAAAAGTAAGCAGGCTTGCGGAAAAGATCGCAGCCTTCGGCAGCTCCTACAGGGAATCGCATTTCAATGTAGGAGCTGCCGGAGGCTGCGATCTTTTGCTTTTGCCGTTTAACGATCGTCGGCTCCCCACAAAAAATCGGTAGTCACCAACCCAAAGCCGCATTAGCTTAGACATCTGTCACGAGTCCGAGTCGAGGTGTGCAATGGAGCTTCAAACATGGCTGGCGTTTTTTGCCGCCTGCTGGGTGATCAGCCTGTCCCCCGGTGCCGGCGCCATTGCGTCGATGTCCAGCGGTCTGCAATACGGCTTCTGGCGCGGCTACTGGAATGCCCTGGGCCTGCAACTGGGCCTGGCTTTGCAGATCGCCATCGTCGGTGCCGGTGTCGGCGCTATCCTCACGGCTTCGGCCACGGCCTTCTACGCCATCAAATGGTTTGGCGTGGCGTACCTGGTTTACCTCGCGATCAAGCAATGGCGTGCGCTGCCCAGCGATATGAGCGATGACGCAGCGGTGCGCCAGATCGGCAAGCCGATGGCCCTGGTGTTCCGTGGTTTTCTGGTGAACATCAGCAACCCCAAGGCGCTGGTGTTCATGCTGGCGGTGTTGCCGCAGTTCATCGACCCCCATGCTCCGCTGCTGATCCAGTACCTGGTGATCGGCGTGACCATGGTCTGCGTCGATCTGATTGTCATGGCGGGCTACACCGGTCTGGCGTCCAAAGTGCTGCGTCTACTGCGCACACCGAAACAGCAAAAGCGCATGAACCGGACCTTTGCCGGGCTGTTCATCGGCGCGGCGGCGTTTATGGCGACGTTGCGCAGGGCCGCCGTGTAATACGGCGACTGATAAAAAAAGGCGGCCCTGATGGTCGCCTTTTTCGTTTGGGGAGCCGTTCCCGAAACCGATGCAATTACGAAGAAGTATCAACAAAGCTTGAGCGAAACCCGTCAGGCGTTAACAATGTGTAACTTCGTATTTCCAATTGAGATTCATTCATGATTGCCCCCTCCCGTTTCCTGGCCTGGCTGTTGCTGCCGCTGTTGGCTGCGTGCAGCTTTCAACTGCTGGCCGCCTCCGTCGAAGGTACGCCGCAGGCGCTGCACTTGCTCGACTACATCGGCGCGGATTACCCGGACACGGTGCAGGCGGGCAGCATCACGGACCAGGCCGGATTTCGCGCGCAGCAAGACTCGGTCAAGACGCTGGGAAGCCTGATTGCAGCCCTGCCGGCCACATCGGAAAAAGCCGCGCTGGAGCAAAGTCTGGCCGCGCTGGGAAATTCCATCGGCGCCCATCAGGACGGTGCCGACGTCGCGCGCCAGGCCCGGCAACTGGGGGCGAAGCTGGCCGTGGCCTATGAAGTCAGCCAGGCCCCGGTCATTACGCCGGACCCGCTACGGGGCGCGCCGCTGTACGCTCAGCATTGCTCGGTCTGCCATGGCGATACAGGGGCCGGCGACGGCCCTGCGGGCGTCGGCATGACCCCAACGCCGACCGATCTGCGTGATGCCTCACGGCTGGACCGCCTGAGCCTCTACGCGATCTACAGCACCCTCGGCCAAGGCATTGAGGGCACTGACATGCCGGCCTTCGCCGACCAGCTGGATGATCGTCAGCGTTGGGACCTGGCCACCTATATCGCCGGTTTCAGTGTTGACCCGGCGACGGCCAAGGCTGAAAAGACCTACAACATCGCCGACCTCGCTCGTCAGACCCCGGTCGAAGTACAGGCCGTCGAAGGCCCGCAAGCCGCCGCGACCTTCCGTGCCCAGCGGGCGCAACCGCCCCAGGTCAAGCGTGGCCCGGCGCAACTGCTTGACTACACGGCGGCCACCCTGGACAAGAGCATCGCGGCGTATCGTGCCGGCGAGCATGATCAGGCTTATGACTTATCGGTAGCGGCGTATCTGGAAGGCTTCGAGCTGGTCGAGAGCTCGCTGGACAACATTGACGCCAACGTGCGTAAAGACACGGAAAAATCCCTGATGGCCTACCGTCAGTCGTTGCAGGACGGCTTGCCGGTGAGCGAGGTCGAGCAACGCCTGGACGTGGCCAAGGACAAGTTGAAGGCATCGGCCGGCTTGTTGGGCAACGACGGTTTGAGCTGGTCGCTGAGTTACATTTCCGGCTTGCTGATTCTGCTGCGCGAAGGTCTGGAAGCGATCCTGGTGCTGGCGGCGATCCTGGCCTTCCTGCGTAACACGGGCCAACAGGCGGCGGTGCGCAGCGTCAACGTCGGTTGGGGGCTGGCATTTCTGGCCGGATTGGGCACCTGGGCGCTGGCAGCTTATGTGATCGATGTCAGCGGTTCGCAGCGCGAACTGTTGGAAGGCGCGACGGCGTTGTTTGCCAGTGTCATGGTGCTGTGGCTGGGCGTGTGGATGCATGACCGTCGTCACGCGGCGGCCTGGCAGGATTACATCAAGACCAGCCTGGTGGGGGGCGGTGGGCGTTTCGGCTTTGCGACCCTGGCGTTTTTCTCGGTGTATCGCGAACTGTTCGAGGTGATTCTGTTCTACGAAACCCTGTGGTTGCAGGCAGGTCCCGCAGGGCACAACGCCGTGTTGGCCGGTGGGGCCACGGCGGTGGTGCTGCTGGTCGGCCTGGCCTGGGTGATTTTGCGCGGTTCGGCGAAGTTGCCGCTGGCGCTGTTCTTCAGCATCAACGCGGGTCTGCTGTGCGCCTTGTCGGTGGTGTTTGCCGGGCATGGCGTGAAAGCGCTGCAGGAAGCCGGGATTTTCGGCACGCGGCCGGTGCCGTTCTTTGACTTTGACTGGCTGGGGATCCACGCCGATGCGTATTCGTTGAGCGCCCAGGCCGTGGCGATCATTGCGATTGTCGTGTTGTATGGTCGTAGCCGGGTGGTTGAGAAGCAGCGGGTGCAGGTTTCCTAAAAGCATTCGCTGCGCTCATTTTCGCGAGCAGGCTCGCTCCCACAAGGATCGTGTTGTACCTGTGGGAGCGAGCCTGCTCGCGAAGCTTTTTCAGAAAGGATAAAAACATGCGTGTATGGATCGATGCCGATGCCTGTCCGCGGGCGGCCAAGGATCTGGTGGTGAAGTTCGCCCTCAAGCGCCAGTTCGAAGTGGTGCTGGTGGCCGGGCAGCCGCAGACCAAGCCGGGGCTGGCGTTGGTCAAGCTGATCGTGGTGCCGAGCGGCCCGGATGCGGCGGATGATTACCTGGTGGAGCACGCGGTGCCTGGTGAACTGGTGATCTGCAGCGATGTGCCGCTGGCCGATCGTCTGGTGAAGAAGGGCGTGGCAGCGCTCGACCCACGGGGCAAGGAATTTGATGCGCAGAACATGGGCGAGCGCCTGGCGGTGCGCAACCTGTTTACCGATTTGCGCGAACAGGGGCAGATGGGGGGCGGGCCAGCGCCGTTTGGCGAGCGTGAGAAGCAGGCGTTCGCCAATGCGCTGGACCGGATCTTGACCAGGTTATCCCACAAGGCCTGAAAAGATCGCAGCCTGCGGCAGCTCCTACAGCAGCACACTGCCCCTTGTAGGAGCTGCCGCAGGCTGCGATCTTTTGATCTTGTTTTTACGCGTCGTTTTCGTGGGTCAGTTCCAGCACCCGGTCTACCAGCTTGTTGATCCCCGACGCCACTTCACTGATCGATTGCGCCAGCATGTAGGCCGGGGTGCTCACCAGTTTGCGTGCCTTGTCTTCGACGATGTCACTGACCGCGCAGTCGGTATGGGTCGCGCCCATCTTGTTCATCGCGGCAGCGGTGTCGGTGTCATTGCCAATGGTGCAGGTGACGCCGGGACCGTAGATCTTGGCCGCCAGGGCAGGGGAAATGCACATCAACCCCACCGGCTTGCCGGCCTCGGCAAAGGCTTCGGTCAGTGCCAGGACATCCGGTTGAACGGTGCAGCCGGCGCCTTCAATGGCGAAGTTGGACAGGTTCTTGGCTGAGCCGAAGCCGCCGGGCACGATCAACGCGTCGAAGTCATCGACGTTCGCGTCACGAATGTCCTGGATGTTGCCCCGGGCAATCCGCGCCGACTCGACCAGCACGTTGCGCGATTCGGGCATTTCTTCGCCGGTCAGGTGATTGATTACATGCAACTGCGCGATGTTTGGTGCGAAGCACTGCACCTGCGCCCCGCGTTGATCCAGGCGCAACAGGGTGATGACGCTCTCGTGGAGCTCGGCGCCGTCGTACACGCCACAACCGGAAAGGATCACTGCAACTTTTTTGCTCATGGGCTTTTCTCCAGATTCATGGCGTTAAATGTCCACTAATTTGTCACTCGTTGCCATAGGGTTAATTCGCGGTTACACATAGCATTTGTCCTCGGGATTCCGATCAGGGCGCGTCATGGACTTCATTCTGTACGCGGTGCCGTTCTTCTTTGTGCTGATCGCCCTCGAGCTGCTGGCCGACCGCAGGCGCGGGGTGAGCAACTATCGGGTGGCTGACGCGATCAACAGCATCAGCACCGGCGTGCTGTCGACCACCACGGGATTGCTGACCAAAGGCATTGGACTGGTGACCTACGCGTTCGCCTTCAAGCATCTGGCGCTGTTCGAGTTGTCGGCCGACAGCGTCTGGACCTGGGTGTTTGCCTTCGTCTTCTACGATTTCTGCTACTACTGGCTGCATCGCCTGGGCCACGAGCGCAACATTCTCTGGGCCGCGCATTCGGTGCATCACCAGAGCGAGGACTACAACCTGTCCACGGCGTTGCGCCAGACCAGTACCGGATTCCTCCTGGGCTGGATCTTCTATCTGCCAATGGCGGTGTTTGGCGTGCCGCTGCTGGTGTTCGTCAGTGTCGCGGCGTTGAACCTGCTGTATCAGTTCTGGGTGCATACGCGGCACATTCCCAAGCTTGGCTGGTTCGAATGGTTTTTTGTCACGCCATCCAATCATCGGGCTCACCATGCACAGAACGCTCTCTACATGGATCGCAACTACGGCGGCGTGTTCATTATTTGGGACCGTCTGTTTGGTTCGTTCCAGGAAGAAGACGACAACGAGCCGGTGGTCTTCGGCGTGACCACGCCGCTGGCGAGCTGGAATCCCCTGTGGGCGAACGTGCAGTTCTACGCGCAGTTGTGGGCCGATGCGCGGCGTGCCGAAAGCACCTGGGACAAGCTGCGGATCTGGTTCATGCGCACGGGCTGGCGCCCGGCGGACGTGGCGGCCAGATACCCGATGAACAAGCCGGACCTGAGCCAGTTCCGCAAATTCGAGGTGCCGCTGGACGGGCGTCAGCAGCGCTACGTCCTGTTGCAGTTCTGCGTCTATATCGCACTGGGCAGCTACTTGATGAATCTCGAACCGAAGCTGTCAGTCGCCGCCCTGGTGCTGGGCTGGGGGGCGGTGGTATTCGGTCTGTTTGTGCTGGGCGTAGCCCTGGAGAATCGCCCGTGGGCGTTGAAGCTGGAGCTGGTGCGGCTGGCGTCGAATCTGCCATTGGCATGGCTGGCCCCGATGGTGGGGCTGTGGCCGGCCAGCGCCGTGGGCTGGGTCGGCCTGCTCAGTTACAGCCTGTTGAGCGGCATCGGTCTCTACTGTTGCAGAAACCGCATCACTCGGTTGGCGTCGTAGGGCCTTCGGTATTGGTCCGCGCAGCTTTCAGGGCCTGCTCGTCGGCATAGACCTGCTTGGCCAGGCGGGCATTCTTGAAGCGCCGGCGCAGCCACAGCACGAGGCCCAGGACCAGCAGGGCGCCGAGCACCCAAAGTTCGTACTTCTTCACACTGCCGAGCATGCCTTCGAGCACTGCGCCGAAATGGTAAGCGGCCGCCGCCAGGGCTGCGGCCCAGATCGCCGCGCCAATGCCGTTGAGCAGCAGGTAACGCCCCGGCGGATAGCCCGACAGCCCGATGGCCACCGGCATGACTGTACGCAAACCGTAGACGAAGCGGAAGCTCAGTACCCAGATGTCCGGATGCTTGCGAATGTGTTCCAGTGCCCGGTCACCCATCATCTGCCAGCGCGGCTTGCGTGCCAGCAGTTTTCGACCGTGCTTGCGCCCCAGGAAATACCACAGTTGGTCGCCGGCATAGCTGCCGAAGAAGGCCACGACCACCACCAGGTTGATGTCCATGTATCCACGGAACGCGAGGAAGCCCGCGAGTACCAGGATGGTTTCGCCTTCGAAGAACGTGCCTAGAAAAAGGGCAAAGTAGCCGAAGTCATGCAGAAATTGTTGGAGCATTGTCTGGGTGCTGGCGAAATGAACGCGCAGCCTAACCCTTCGGACACATTCAGGAAAGTGTCCAAATGTGTCTCGACGTGAACATTTCCTACAACGACAATGGAATGCGGCTACACGTCGCAGGGTGCACATAACTGTCATACGTTCGTCATAATGGGCACTTATAACTGTCACGCTCGCCCGTCTGCGCGGGCTCAGGAGTCTGCCGTGAGCTTTACCCCCGCCAACCGTCTGTTCCCCGCAACCCGCCTGCGCCGCAACCGTCGTGACGACTTCTCGCGTCGACTGGTCCGTGAAAACGTCCTGACCGTCGATGACCTGATCCTGCCGGTGTTCGTTCTGGACGGTGAAAACCGTCGCGAAGCGGTGGCTTCGATGCCGGGCGTCGAACGCCTGACCATCGACTTGTTGCTGGAGGAAGCGGCCAAGTGGGTCGAACTGGGGATTCCGGCGCTGGCGCTGTTCCCGGTGACGCCTTCGGAACTCAAGTCTCTGGATGCTGAAGAGGCCTGGAACCCGGAGGGCATCGCCCAGCGCGCCACCCGTGCGCTGCGTGCGCAATTCCCAGAGCTGGGCGTGATCACCGACGTGGCCCTGGATCCGTTCACCACCCACGGCCAGGACGGCATTCTTGATGAAGAAGGCTACGTGCAGAACGACATCACCGTCGATGCACTGGTCAGGCAAGCCCTGTCCCACGCCGAGGCCGGCGCTCAGGTCGTGGCCCCATCGGACATGATGGACGGTCGCATCCAGGCGATTCGCGAAGCCCTTGAGGTGGCCGGTCACGTCAATGTGCGGATCATGGCCTACTCGGCCAAGTACGCCAGCGCCTATTACGGCCCGTTCCGCGA
This sequence comes from Pseudomonas sp. GW456-E7, assembly GCF_059424105.1. Lineage (NCBI taxonomy): Bacteria > Pseudomonadati > Pseudomonadota > Gammaproteobacteria > Pseudomonadales > Pseudomonadaceae > Pseudomonas > Pseudomonas sp. GW456-E7. Next base: position 45,156 of record NZ_JBWKZB010000004.1, read on the forward strand.
TGCGGTCGGTTCGGCGCTGAACCTGGGCAAGGCCAACAAGGCCTCCTATCAGATGGACCCGGCCAACAGCAACGAAGCCCTGCACGAAGTCGCGGCGGACTTGTCAGAAGGTGCGGATATGGTCATGGTCAAGCCAGGCATGCCGTACCTGGACATCCTGTGCCGGGTCAAAGAAGAATTCAAAGTGCCGACGTTTGTCTATCAAGTCAGCGGCGAATACGCCATGCACATGGCGGCGATCCAGAATGGCTGGTTGAGCGAAGGGGTTATCCTCGAGTCGCTGACCGCTTTCAAACGTGCAGGCGCCGATGGCATCCTGACGTACTTTGCCGTTCGTGCCGCTCAATTGTTACGAGAGCAGAAATAGCCCTCCCAGGAACATTCGATGAATACCGAAGTACTCACTGAAGTTGCCGTAAAAGACGCTCAACCTGTGGTGGAGCAAGTCGACGAGACCCCGCCGGAGCTGGAGCCAGCTCCGCCCGCGGCGGTCGTCGAACCTACTGCGACAGCGCCTGCGGTGGCCATTCCCGGTCTGGATGACAGCAGCCTGTACATTCACCGCGAACTGTCGCAACTGCAGTTCAACATCCGCGTGCTGGAGCAGGCGCTGGACGAGTCCTACCCATTGCTGGAGCGGTTGAAGTTTCTGCTGATCTTCTCCAGCAACCTGGACGAGTTCTTCGAAATTCGCGTTGCCGGCCTGAAGAAGCAGATCACCTTCGCCCGTGAACAGGCGGGCGCCGATGGTCTGCAACCGCATCAGGCACTGGCGCGCATCAGCGAGCTGGTACACGGTCACGTCGACCGTCAGTACGCGATCCTCAACGACATTCTGTTGCCGGAGCTGGAGAAACATCAGGTCCGCTTCATCCGTCGCCGCAATTGGACGACCAAGCTCAAGACCTGGGTGCGCCGCTATTTCCGCGACGAGATTGCACCGATCATCACCCCCATCGGTCTCGACCCTACGCACCCGTTCCCTTTGCTGGTGAACAAGAGCCTGAACTTTATCGTCGAGCTCGAAGGTATCGACGCCTTCGGTCGCGACTCCGGTTTGGCGATCATCCCGGCGCCACGCCTGCTGCCGCGCATCATCAAGGTGCCGGAAGAAGTCGGCGGTGCCGGCGACAACTATGTATTCCTGTCGTCGATGATCCACGCTCACGCCGATGACCTGTTCCAGGGCATGAAGGTCAAGGGGTGCTACCAGTTCCGCCTGACCCGTAACGCCGACCTCGCGCTGGACTCCGAAGACGTCGAAGACCTGGCCCGCGCCTTGCGCGGCGAGCTGTTCTCCCGTCGCTACGGTGACGCAGTGCGCCTGGAAGTGGCCGACACGTGCCCGAAACACCTGTCCGACTACCTGCTCAAGCAGTTCAACCTGAGCGAAACCGAGTTGTACCAGGTCAACGGTCCGGTGAACCTGACGCGGCTGTTCAGCATCACCGGCCTGGACAGCCAGCGCGAGCTGCAATACCTGCCGTTCACCCCGCAGATCCCGAAACTGCTGCAGAACAGCGAGAACATTTTCAGTGTGATCAGCAAGCAGGACATCCTGCTGCTGCACCCGTTCGAGTCGTTCACCCCGGTGGTCGACCTGCTGCGCCAGGCCGCCAAGGATCCCCACGTGCTGGCGGTGCGCCAGACGCTGTACCGTTCCGGCGCCAACTCGGAAATCGTCGATGCGCTGGTGGATGCGGCGCGTAACGGCAAAGAGGTCACGGCGGTGATCGAATTGCGTGCGCGGTTCGATGAAGAGTCCAACCTGCAACTGGCCAGCCGCCTGCAAGCGGCCGGTGCGGTGGTGATCTACGGTGTGGTCGGCTTCAAGACCCACGCCAAGATGATGCTGATCCTGCGTCGCGAAGCGGGCGAGATCGTGCGTTATGCGCACCTCGGCACGGGTAACTACCACGCCGGCAATGCCCGCCTGTACACCGACTACAGCCTGCTGACCTCCGACGATGCCCTGTGCGAAGACGTCGGCAAACTGTTCAGCCAGTTGATCGGCATGGGTAAGACGCTGCGCATGAAGAAGCTGCTGCACGCGCCGTTCACCTTGAAAAAGGGCATGCTGGACATGATTGCCCGGGAAACCCAGTTCGCCCTCGACGGCAAACCGGCGCACATCATCGCCAAGTTCAACTCGCTGACCGATCCGAAGATCATCCGCGCGCTGTACAAGGCCAGCCAGTCAGGCGTGCGCATCGATCTGGTGGTGCGTGGCATGTGCTGCCTGCGGCCGGGCATCGCCGGGGTTTCCCACAACATCCATGTGCGTTCGATCATCGGCCGTTTCCTGGAGCACACCCGGGTCTTCTACTTCCTCAATGGCGGCGATGAGCAGATGTTCCTGTCCAGTGCCGACTGGATGGAACGCAACCTCGACAAGCGCGTCGAGACTTGCTTCCCGGTGGAAGGCAAGAAGCTGATCATGCGGGTCAAGAAAGAGCTGGAGCTTTATCTGACCGATAACACCCACAGCTGGAGCCTGCAGCCGGACGGTCGTTACGTCCGTAACACACCGACCGGCAACCAGAACCCGCGCAGCGCCCAGGCGACATTGCTGGAGCGTTTGGGCAGTCCGATTCTCACGGTCCGCTGAGGCAAGAAAAATGGCGATCCCCAGGGATCGCCATTTTCATTTGCGCCAGACCCATCCCCTGTAGGAGCTGCCGAAGGCTGCGATCTTTTGATTTTGCTTTAAAAGATCGCAGCCTTCGGCAGCTCCTACAAGGGGCGGTGGCTTAGCGGGCGGTCAACACGATGTCGACCCGGGTCAGCCATTGCGCTTCAATTTCAAAGTCGGCTTGGGTCAGCTGGTTTTCGTCCAGCCAGTTCTCCGGGAACACCACTTCCAGGTGGTTGCCATAGGCGTTCAGTTCCACCTGGGGCATTTGCTGGGTGCCGCGGATGTGGTGGAACAGAATCGCAAAGCGCAGTAGCACGCACAGGCGAATCAGCTTGACGCCGTCGTCGCCGAAATCGGCGAACTTGTCCTTGGGAATATTGCGCCGGTGGCCACGTACCAGCAGCGCGAGCATCAACTGGTCTTCGCGGGAGAACCCGGCGAGGTCCGAGTGCTCGATCAGGTAGGCGCCGTGCTTGTGATACTGGTAGTGGGCGATGTCCAGGCCCACTTCATGGACCTTGGCCGCCCAGCCGAGCAGTTCGCGCCAGACACCGTCTTCCAGGTCCCAGTCTTCGGCCACCTGGTCAAACGCGTGCAACGCCTTGCGCTCGACCCGTGCCGCCTGTTCCTGATCGACGTGGTAGCGCTCCATCAGCGAGGTGAGGGTGCGTTCGCGCACGTCCTCGTGATGATGGCGGCCCAGCAAGTCATAGAGCACGCCTTCGCGCAGGGCGCCTTCGCAGTGATCCATGCGTTGCAGTTCGAGGGAGTCAAAGATCGCTTCGAGGATGGCCAGGCCAGCCGGGAAAATCGCCCGGCGATCCGGCTTGATACCTTCGAAGTCGATTTTTTCGACGTCGCCCAGCTTCATCAGTTTGCGCTTGAGCCAGGCCAGGCCTTCGGCGTTGACCTCGCCGGTGCCGTGGCCGCCAGCCTTCAGCGCCAGACCGATGGCGCGGATGGTGCCCGAGGAGCCGATGGCTTCATCCCAGGTCAGGCGGTGCAGGGCGTGCTCGATGCTCATGATCTCCAGCCGCGCCGCCGTGTACGCCTGGGCGTAGCGGGCCGGGGTGATCTTGCCGTCCTTGAAATAGCGCTGGGTGTAGCTGACGCAACCCATCTGCAGGCTTTCGCGCAGCAGCGGTTCGAAGCGCTGGCCAATGATGAATTCGGTGCTGCCGCCGCCGATGTCGGCCACCAGGCGCTTGCCCGGGGTGTCGGCGAGGGTGTGGGACACGCCGAGATAGATCAGGCGCGCCTCTTCTCGACCGGAAATGACTTCCACCGGGTGGCCGAGAATTTCTTCGGCGCGACGGATGAATTCGGCGCGGTTGCGGGCTTCACGCAAGGCATTGGTGCCAACGATGCGCACAGCACCCGTGGGCATACCGTTGATCAGTTGGGCAAAGCGCTTGAGGCAATCGAGCCCGCGTTGCATGGATTCTTCGTTGAGATGGCGCTCGTCGTCGATGCCGGCGGCCAGCTGAACCTTCTCCCCGAGACGCTCGAGAATACGGATTTCACCGTTCTGGGCCTTGGCCACGACCATGTGAAAGCTGTTGGAGCCCAGGTCGATTGCGGCGATCAGGGACAGATTCTTGGCTTGGGATTGCGGCATGGTCGGGGGTCTCGGTCGATAACCTCGACATCGTGCCACGATCAAAGGCTGCCGCCAACGCGCACGATTCAATGCATTGATCCGGCTCACTGCTCGAGCTTGCGTAGGAGCTGCCGAAGGCTGCGATCTTTTGATCTTGATCTTTTAAAGCAAAGTCAAAAGATCGCAGCCTTCGGCAGCTCCTACCAGGGTTCAGGCCGTTGCTTCCACGGTCCCGATGAAATTCGCCAGCTCCGCCGTCTGTGGATTGGCGAACACTACTTTCGGATCCCCCACCTCATGCACCTTGCCCTGGTGCATGAACACCAACTTGTCCCCAACCTCCCGGGCGAAGCGCATTTCGTGAGTGACCATGATCAGTGTCATGCCTTCCCTGGCCAGTTGCCGGACCACGCTCAGCACTTCATTGACCAGCTCCGGGTCCAGGGCCGAGGTGATTTCATCGCACAGCAACACTTTCGGCGACATCGCCAGGGCACGGGCAATCGCCACCCGCTGTTGCTGGCCGCCGGACAGTCGATCCGGTAAGGCATCGAACTTTTCCCCCAGCCCGACCCGTTCCAGCATCTGTCGCGCCAGTTCGGCGGCCTTGGCCTTTGGCACCTTCTGCACCACTTGCGGCGCCAGCATGACGTTCTCACCCACGGTCAGGTGCGGGAACAGGTTGAACTGCTGGAACACCATGCCGACTTTCTGTCGCAGGCTGCGCAGGTCGGCGCGGGCGGCGTCGAGGTATTCGCCGTCGACTTCGATCACACCGTCGTTGATCGACTCCAGGCCGTTGAGGGTGCGCAGCAGGGTGGATTTGCCCGAGCCACTGCGGCCGATGATCGCCACCACCTGGCCTTCCTCGATGCTCAGGTCGATGCCTTTGAGCACATGATGGTCGCCGTAGTATTTATGCAGGGCGGAAATTCTAAGCAGAGGCATGCAGTCTCCTTTCCAGATAGCGCGCACTGAGCGACAGGGGGTAGCAGAGCAGGAAATAGCCGAGGGCGACGAGGCCATAGACCATGAAGGGTTCGAAGGTCGCGTTGGCGAGCATGCCGCCGGTCTTGGTCAGTTCGGTGAAGCCGATGATCGAGGTGACGGCGGTGCCCTTGACCACTTGCACCGAGAAGCCCACGGTCGGCGCCACGGCGATGCGCAATGCCTGGGGCAGGATCACATGGCGCAATTGTTCCAGCGGGTTCAGCGCCAGGCTCGCCGAGGCTTCCCATTGGCCATTTGGGATCGATTCGACGCAGCCGCGCCAGATCTCCGCCAGGTAGGCGCTGGTGAACAGCGTCAGGGCAATCGCCGCCGCCATCCACGGAGAAATCTCCAGTCCGGCCAGGGCCACGCCGAAAAACACCAGGAACAGCTGCATCAACAGCGGCGTGCCCTGGAACAATTCGATGTAGGTGCGGGCAAAGCTGCGCGGCAGGGATTTGCCCGAGATGCGCATGACCATGATCAGCAAGCCGATCAGCCCGCCGCCAATGAACGCCACCAGCGATAGCGCCAGCGTCCATTGCAGGCCGGTGAGCAGGTTGCGCACGATGTCCCAGAAAGTGAAATCACTCATCGGCTGCTCCTTGCGATGAACCGTTGGCCTATCCAGTTCAGCAACTGGCGGATCAGCAGCGCCATGCACAGATAGAGCAAGGTCGTCAGGGCGTAGGTTTCAAAGGCGCGGAAGTTGCGCGACTGAATGAAGTTGGCGGCGAAGCTCAGTTCTTCAGTGGCGATCTGCGAACACACCGCCGAGCCGAGCATGACGATGATGATCTGGCTGCTCAGGGCCGGCCAGACTTTGCCCAGTGCCGGCAGCAGCACCACATGGCGGAACGCTTCGAAGCGCGTCATCGCCAACGCCGCCGCGGCTTCCAGCTGACCTCGGGGGATCGCCTGGATGCCGGCGCGGATGATCTCGGTCGAATAGGCGCCGAGGTTGATCACCATCGCCAGCACCGCCGCCTGCCATTCGGAAATCTGCACGCCCAGGGACGGCAAGCCGAAGAAGATGAAAAACAACTGCACCAGGAAGGGCGTGTTGCGGATCAACTCGACGTAGACCGCGAAAATCCCCGCGAAAGGCCGGATGTTCCACGCCCGCACCAGCGCCCCGACGATGCCCAGCCCCACACCGAGCACAGCGCCGATGGCGGTCAGTTCAAGGGTGAACAACGCACCGCGCAGCAACAGATCGGTGTTGTTCACCACCGGCAAGAAGTCGAACTGATAAGCCATAACGTCTCTCCTGCGCGCGAGATCAGAGGTCGGCCGGCAGTGGTTCTTTCAGCCAGGTCAGGGCGTTTTTCTCCAGTGCGCCGTCGCTTTTGGCGGTGACGAGGATCTGGTTGACCTTGTCCAGCAGCGCCGGCTCGTTCTTGTTCACACCGACGTAGACCGGCGAATCCTTGAGCTTCACTTTCAGCACCGGCACGCGTTTCGGGCTTTTCTCGCTGATCGCGACCATCACCACGTTGCCGCTGGCGATCAGGTCGACCTGGCCCGCCAGGTACGCGGCGATGGTCGAGTTGTTGTCTTCGAAGCGCTTGATGGTCACGCCTTCGGGGGCGACCTTGGTCAGCTCGATGTCTTCGATGGCGCCGCGGGTGACGCTGATGGTCTTGCCCTTGAGGTCGTCCAGAGTCTTGATGTCGGCGTCTGGCGGACCGAACACGGCGAGGTAGAACGGCGCATAGGCGCGGGAGAAGTCGATGACCTTCTCGCGCTCCGGGTTCTTGCCGAGGCTGGAGATCACCAGGTCGACCTTGCCGGTGGTGAGGAACGGGATGCGGTTGGTGCTGTTGACCGGGGTCAGTTCGAGTTTGACCTTGAGCTGGTCGGCCAGCAGTTTCGCGGTGTCGATATCGAGGCCACGGGGTTTCATGTCCGGCCCGACCGAGCCGAAGGGCGGGAAGTCCTGGGGCACGGCCACCTTGAGGACGCCGCGCTTGACCACATCCTCCAGACCGTCGGCGTGGGCGGGTGCCTGGGTCAGCATCAGACTGGCAAACAGGGCGGCGAGGAGGGCGCTGAAACGCTGGGTCATGGCAAATCTCCAAATCGGCAAGAAGTGATTTCTGCCGATCGACAGAGCATGGGCCATGCCAACATGGGGTTTTGGGGGCGCCAGAGCGCGGTTTTGCTGGCGTCGAACGGTCTTACTGGTCTGAACAGTCAGGTTGTGTTTCGCACCCCGATGGCGCAGCCGGGAAAATCACCGAACCCCCATGGGGCACGACTTGCCGGGCGTCGCGAATAGCTTTACAACTGAGCGCACATTGGCCTGGTTCGTCTGGAAAACCATGAACTCGATCTCCCGCGCCGTACCCGAAGTGGCGCTGCAAGCCATCCGCAAACTGATTACCGAGCAGGGCTTCGGGCCGGGGGATGCCTTGCCCTCGCAACGGGACCTGGCGGTCCAGTTGGGCGTAAGCCGGGCTTCTTTGCGCGAGGCGTTGTCGTCCCTGAGTGCGCTGGGCGTCATCAGCATCCAGCCGGGCAAAGGCGTGTTCGTGCAGGCGCCGGTGGAGCTGCCGCGAGGCGAGGTCGCAGCGGGCTGGCCGTTTGCGGCACAGGCTTCGCCGCTGGATATCTTCCAGTTGCGCTACGCGCTGGAGGGGTTTGCCGCGGGGTTGGCGGCCGTGACCTTGAGCACCGAGGAGCTCGATGCCCTGGAAGACAACGTCGCCGCCATGCGTAACGAACTCAAGGCCGCTGATTTCGAAGCGGCGGCGCGCCTGGACTTCGAATTCCACCGGCGCATCCTGCTGGCCAGCGGCAATCAGGCAATGTTGAGTATCCTCACTGCCAGCGCCGATATCTTCCTGGAAAGCCAGAAACTACCGTTCATCCGGGCCGAGCGGGCCATGGAAACCTGGCAGGAGCACCGCAAGATCCTTCGCGCGCTGGCTCGCCGTGCCTCAGGCGCCGCGCAAAAAGCCATGCACGAACATGTGCGCAACGCGGCGTTGCGCACCGGAATTGCCTTCGTCGCTCCCGCGACGGCGTGACACGGGCTATACCCAAACTCATGGAACACCATAGCGAGACTCAATCAACTGCACCTTCCTGAACGAGGGAAGGGCAGCTATGATGGGCCACGTTTTTTTGCTTACAACCCTGGAGAATTCCATGAGCAGCGATCTTATCAAACACGTTAGCGACGCTAGCTTCGAGGCCGACGTACTCAAGGCTGAAGGCGCTGTACTGGTCGATTACTGGGCTGAGTGGTGCGGCCCTTGCAAAATGATCGCTCCTGTTCTGGACGAAATTGCCGAGACCTACAAAGGCAAGCTGACCGTCGCCAAGCTGAACATCGACGAAAACCAGGAAACCCCGGCCAAGCATGGCGTGCGTGGTATCCCGACCCTGATGCTGTTCAAGAACGGCAACGTTGAAGCGACCAAGGTCGGCGCACTGTCGAAGTCGCAACTGGCTGCTTTCCTCGACGCCAACATCTAAGCGTCGCTGCAAAGTGTCCTGAAAAAGCCTCGCAAATAGCGGGGCTTTTTGCGTATTCAGGGCTAGACGCTCCTAAACTCAGGTGGTACATTCGGCCCCGCACTGGTTTCTCCATTGCCCCCTGCTAGCCGTCGCCGACGCACTCCTTTTCGAATAAGTACGCGATCCTGTCGCCTTCTCTGCGGCGCGGCCTCATTAAGCCAAAAGCTTAATTTCCCCCCTCCATAAATGATTACGTCATTCCTATATGAATCTGACTGAACTCAAGCAAAAGCCGATTACCGAACTGCTCGAATTGGCCGAACAGATGGGCATAGAAAATATGGCCCGTTCGCGCAAGCAGGACGTGATTTTCTCCCTGCTCAAGAAGCACGCGAAAAGCGGTGAGGAAATCTCCGGTGATGGCGTGCTGGAGATTCTCCAGGACGGCTTCGGCTTCCTGCGCTCCGCTGACGCTTCCTATCTCGCCGGTCCAGACGATATCTACGTCTCGCCGAGCCAGATCCGTCGTTTCAACTTGCGCACCGGTGACACCATCGTTGGCAAGATCCGCCCTCCAAAGGAAGGCGAGCGTTATTTCGCGCTGCTCAAGGTCGACACGATCAACTTCGACCGTCCGGAAAACGCGAAAAACAAGATTCTCTTCGAGAACCTGACCCCGCTGTTCCCGACCGTACGCATGAAGATGGAAGCCGGTAACGGTTCCACCGAAGACTTGACCGGTCGTGTCATCGACCTGTGCGCCCCGATCGGTAAAGGCCAGCGCGGTCTGATCGTTGCTCCGCCGAAAGCGGGCAAGACGATCATGCTGCAGAACATTGCCGCGAACATCGCGCGTAACAACCCTGAAGTTCACCTGATCGTGCTGCTGATCGACGAACGTCCGGAAGAAGTAACCGAAATGCAGCGCACCGTGCGCGGCGAAGTGGTTGCCTCGACGTTCGACGAGCCGCCAACCCGTCACGTGCAGGTTGCCGAAATGGTGATCGAGAAGGCCAAGCGCCTGGTCGAGCACAAGAAAGACGTGGTGATCCTGCTCGACTCCATCACCCGTCTGGCCCGTGCCTACAACACCGTGATCCCGAGCTCCGGCAAGGTACTGACCGGTGGTGTCGATGCCCACGCCCTGGAGAAACCGAAACGTTTCTTCGGCGCCGCGCGGAACATCGAAGAAGGCGGCTCGCTGACCATCATCGCCACCGCGCTGGTTGAAACCGGCTCGAAGATGGACGAAGTGATCTACGAGGAATTCAAAGGCACCGGCAACATGGAGCTGCCTCTGGATCGCCGCATCGCTGAAAAGCGCGTATTCCCGGCCATCAACATCAACCGTTCCGGCACCCGCCGCGAAGAGTTGCTGACCGCCGACGACGAGCTGCAGCGTATGTGGATCCTGCGTAAGCTGCTGCATCCGATGGATGAAGTCGCTGCCATCGAGTTCCTGGTCGACAAGCTGAAAACGACCAAGACCAACGATGAGTTCTTCCTGTCGATGAAACGCAAGTAAGTCGAGCAGGGCTGTGCCCTGTGTGGCTGTCTCGTTAGTTCAAATTCGGATGCCGCTGGCTCATAGCCAAGGCGCTGCGACGAGTCATAGCCCGCTATGGCGAGGAGCAGCAACGCAGGATATGAGCTAGCGGCGCCGAAGTTGACTAACAGAGACAGCCATACAGGGCACTAGAGCCGGGGAAACCCGGCTTTTTGCTATCCGATTTTTGATCAGGTGGCAGTTCGTGGTTCTGAACCGAAGGGTTCGGCGCTAAACTGCCTGCCCCGAACGCCACGGCCAACACGAGGCTTACGCATGCAGTATCGCGACTTGCGCGACTTTATCAGCGGGCTGGAACAGCGCGGCGAACTCAAGCGCATTCAGGTTCCGGTGTCCCCAGTCCTGGAAATGACCGAGGTCTGCGACCGCACCTTGCGCGCCAAAGGCCCGGCCCTGCTTTTCGAAAAAACCACGGGTTTTGACATTCCGGTGCTCGGCAACCTGTTCGGTACGCCTGAGCGCGTAGCGCTGGGCATGGGCGCGGAAGCAGTCAGCGAACTGCGCGAGATCGGCAAGCTTCTGGCGTTCCTCAAGGAACCCGAGCCGCCGAAAGGCCTGAAGGATGCCTGGTCCAAGCTGCCGATCTTCCGCAAGATCATCTCGATGGCGCCCAAGGTGGTCAAAGACGCGATCTGCCAGGAAGTGGTCATCGAAGGCGACGATGTTGACCTCTCGAAGTTGCCGGTGCAGACCTGCTGGCCAGGCGACGTCGCGCCGCTGATCACCTGGGGCCTGACCGTCACCAAGGGGCCGAACAAGGACCGACAGAACCTCGGTATCTACCGCCAGCAGGTGATTGGCCGCAACAAAGTCATCATGCGCTGGCTGAGCCACCGTGGCGGTGCGCTGGATTATCGCGAGTGGTGCGAAAAGCATCCGGGCCAACCCTTTCCTGTTGCCGTTGCATTGGGCGCAGACCCGGCGACCATCCTCGGCGCCGTGACCCCGGTACCCGACAGCCTTTCCGAATACGCCTTCGCCGGCCTGTTGCGCGGTAACCGCACCGAGCTGGTGAAATGCCGCGGCAATGACCTGCAAGTGCCGGCCACCGCCGAAATCATCCTCGAAGGCGTGATCCATCCGGGCGAGATGGCCGATGAAGGCCCGTACGGCGACCACACTGGTTACTACAACGAAGTCGACAGCTTCCCGGTGTTCACCGTCGAGCGCATCACCCACCGGATCAAGCCGATCTACCACAGCACCTACACCGGTCGTCCGCCGGATGAGCCGGCGATCCTCGGCGTCGCGCTGAACGAAGTGTTCGTGCCGATCCTGCAGAAGCAGTTCCCGGAGATCACCGATTTCTACCTGCCACCCGAAGGTTGCTCTTACCGCATGGCCATCGTGACCATGAAAAAGTCGTACCCGGGCCATGCCAAGCGGGTAATGCTGGGTGTCTGGTCGTTTTTGCGACAGTTCATGTACACCAAGTTCGTTATCGTCACCGACGACGATATCAACGCCCGGGACTGGAACGACGTGATCTGGGCCATCACCACGCGCATGGACCCCAAGCGCGACACGGTGATGATTGACAACACGCCGATCGACTACCTGGACTTCGCTTCGCCGGTGTCCGGCCTGGGGTCGAAAATGGGCCTTGATGCCACGCATAAATGGCCGGGCGAAACCACCCGTGAGTGGGGCCGTGTCATCGTCAAGGACGATGCGGTGACCCAGCGGATCGATGCCATCTGGAATCAGTTAGGAATAGATTGATGCGTGTAACCTTGCAGCCCTCCGGAGCAGTGCTTGAGATATTGCCCGGCGAGCGGATTCTCGATGGCGCGCGACGACTGGGCTACGAATGCCCGCAAAGTTGCCGCAACGGCAATTGCCACGTGTGCGCGGCGCTGCTGGTGGAAGGTCGGGTCGAGCAGGCCGGCAATGTGCGTGATCATGGCGAGTTCTACACTTGCATTGCGGAGCCGCTGGAAGACTGCATTGTGCTGTGGGATGGCGTGCTCGCCTTGGGAGAACTGCCGGTGCGCAGCGTGTCGTGTCAGGTCATTGAGTGCAAGGACGTGGGCGGCGATACCTGGCGCGTGCGTCTGCGGGCTCCGGCCGGCAAACCGCCGCGCTACCACGCCGGCCAGTACCTGATGATCGAACGCGAGAATGGCGAAAAGTCCGCCTTCTCCCTTGCCTCGGCACCGCATGCGGGGCGCGACCTGGAAATCCACGTACTGGCGCGCGAATCCAGTGCGCTGAGCCTGATCGAGCAGCTCCAGCGCAACAGCATGGTGCGGGTCGAGTTGCCGTTTGGCGATACCCACCTGGAGGAGTTGCCGGACGGTCCTCTCGTGCTGATCGCCGCCGGCACCGGCATGGGTCAGATCCACGGCCTGATCGAACATTGCCGGGCCACGGGTTTCAAGCATCCGGTGCATTTGTATTGGGGCGTGCGTCGTCCAGAAGACTTTTATCAAGTCGAGCATTGGAACGAATGGCTGAAATTGCCCAACCTGTTCCTGCACAAGGTCGTCAGCGATCAATGCGGTTGGGAAGGGCGCTGTGGCATGTTGCATGAAGCGGTCTGTGAAGACTTTCCCGATCTCAAGGCCCTGCATGTCTACGCCAGTGGCTCGCCGGCCATGGTCTACGGCACGCTGGATGCGCTGGTGGAAGCGGGAATGGACGCCCACCAGATGCGCGCCGACGTGTTTGCGTACGCCCCTCGCTCCTGACGCTGCCCCCCTGTAGGAGCGAGCTTGCTCGCGATGGACTCAAGAACACTGCGGGTAGCCAGACCTCCCGCGTAATCGTTAACGACCATCGTCGGAACGCCGCCCGGAGCAAGCTCGCTCCCACAGGTATATAACTCCGTATATAGCCTATCGATATTTATAAACTTTAATAAATATCGGTAGGTTATATGTCACGCAGGCAACCCATTAAGAACTGTGCCATGGCATTCAAATTGCCTTAAAACTTATGTGCCTTATTGTTACAGCCGTGCGTTCTATTAAGTAATTCTTCACCCGCGGGGAGCTGAACGCTATTCGCCATGAGCGCCATCGAATCTGCTTTTTTGAATCTGGCTTACCCTCCGCGGCTCGATCTGGGGCCGCAGCTCACCCACGAACAATTGCTCAGCTCGATGCAGTCGACCATGGCCCGTCACAAGGGTGGGCCGGTGTGGCTGTTTGCCTATGGCTCGCTGATCTGGCGGCCTGAATGCACGGCGGTTGAGCGGGTTCGCGGCCGGGTGCATGGCTACCATCGCGGGTTGTACCTGTGGTCTCACGAACATCGCGGCACTCCGGAAATGCCCGGCCTGGTGTTCGGCCTGGATCGCGGTGGCTCTTGCAGCGGTTTCGCCTATCGATTGCCCGAAGAGCAACTCGAAGCGTCGCTGTACGCACTTTGGCAGCGCGAGATGCCATTTCCTTCCTACCGCCCGCACTGGCTCAACTGCCGACTCGAAGATGGCAGCCAGGTTCAGGCCTTGGGGTTTGTGCTGGAGCGACATCTGCCCAGCTATGCCGGTAACCTGCCGGACCATGTGCTGAGCCATGTGTTCGAAAACGCTTGCGGGCGTTACGGCACCACTCGCGATTATGTCGAGCAGACCGCGCACGCCCTGCGTAGCCACGCCATGCCAGACCGGAATCTGGAGGCGCGGCTCAAGCGCTGTAAATCAAAGGCTGATCAAGCGAGTGCTTCGCGGCCCTGACTGGCGACTTGTTTGTGGCGTAGCGTCGGGGCGAGGAAGGCCATCGCCAGCAGGCAGGCGCCCACCAGCAGCACGAAACCACCGTCCCAACCGAAATGGTCCACGGTGTAGCCCATCGCTGCACTGGCCGCGACCGAACCGCCCAGGTAACCGAACAGGCCGGTGAAGCCCGCCGCCGTGCCGGCCGCTTTCTTCGGAGCCAGCTCCAGCGCCTGCAGGCCGATCAGCATGACCGGGCCGTAGATCAGGAAGCCGATGGAAAGCAGCGCGATCATGTCGATCATCGGGTTGCCGGCCGGGTTGAGCCAGTAAACCAGCGTCGCGACCGTCACCAGCGCCATGAACACCATGCCGGTCAGGCCGCGGTTGCCACGGAAGATCTTGTCCGACATCCAGCCGCACAGCAGGGTGCCCGGGATACCTGCCCACTCGTAGAAGAAATACGCCCACGAGGTTTTATCCACGGTGAAGCCCTTGGCTTCCTTGAGGTAGGTCGGTGCCCAGTCCAGCACGCCGTAGCGCAGCAGATAGACAAAGACGTTGGCCAGGGCGATGTACCAGAGCATTTTGTTGCGCAGCACGTATTTGACGAAGATTTCCTTGGCGCTGAATTCCTCTTCGTGGCTGGCATCGTAGCCTTCCGGGTAGTCGTTCTTGTACTGCTCGATCGGCGGCAGGCCAACCGATTGCGGGGTGTCGCGCATGGTCACAAAGGCAAACACCGCAACCGCCAGTGCCACCGCTGCCGGCACGTAGAACGCCGCATGCCAGTCATTGAACAGGCCCATGCCGATCAGGAACAGCGGGCCGATCAGGCCGCCGCCGACGTTGTGCGCCACGTTCCACACCGACACCACGCCGCCACGTTCCTTCTGCGACCACCAGTGCACCATGGTCCGGCCACTCGGCGGCCAACCCATGCCCTGCGCCCAGCCGTTGATGAACAGCAGAATGAACATCATGGTCACGCTGGACGTCGCCCAGGGCGCGAAACCGAAAATGAACATGACCCCAGCCGACACCAGCAGGCCGAACGGCAGGAAGAAACGCGGGTTGGACCGGTCGGACACCAGGCCCATGAGGAACTTCGACAGGCCGTAGGCAATCGCGATGGCGGACATCGCCAGACCCAGCTGACCGCGGGAGTAACCCTCGTCGATCAGGTAGGGCATGGCCAGGGAGAAGTTCTTGCGCAGCAGGTAGTAACCGGCATAGCCAATGAAGATGCCGGCGAAGATCTGCCAGCGCAGGCGTCGGTAGGTGCTGTCTATTTTTTCTTCAGGCAATGGAGCCTGATGTGCGGCAGGACGAAAGAAAGCAAACATTCAAGAGCTCCAGATTTCTTGTTTTGACTGCGGTTACGAATGTTACAGTTTCGTTACCGAAAATAGCACCGGTTCTCATCGGCAAAACAGCGGAAATGTTGGATATCGCGCATTCCTTTATGAACATGTCGCTCAGGTGAAAGTGAAGGGCGTTGTAGGAAGCATTACCCACCCATGTTTTACGCGACTGATCCATCCCGGGTAGGGCAATTCTTTGGGAAATGTCCTGCTCTGTTACCGGAAGCCGTGACCTTCAGTGCCGCACCCTTGAGCTTTAACCTTGGCCGCACAGCCAATTTTGGCGTTTCAGGTGCGAGGGAGAGGAGGATGCGGTGGTTTGTGTTCGTGGTGCTGCTGTTTGTCTGGTCTGTTGCAAGCAACGCAGGTGAGGTGTTCCTGATACCGGAAAACAACCCCAAGCCGATTTACCCACCGGCGCTGCACCGGGCTGGAATCACCGGTAATGTCCGGGTCAGGTTCGTGGCGCATGCCAACGGCGCGGTCAGCAAGGTGAGCATTTTGCAAAGCGATCACCCTGATTTCGCCGAGGCGGCCCGAGTCGCCATAGCGCAGTGGCGGTTCAAGCCATGGACCGTTGAGGGTGGCAAGCCTGAGGAGCAGGAAGTCATTGCGCCGATAATATTCGGGTTCGATGTGTATCTACCGCTGCATCTCAACCAGCGGCTCAAGGCATTGAGATGCCGCGATCTCAATGAGGCACTGGCGCGAGCCCCGGAGCACGAGTGGATTGATTCCGCCGCCTTCCATTACATCCGGGCTTATCTGTCGAACGCGTTTTCCACGGCAACACTGCCGACCGAACGGCGTCTGTCATTGATCGCTGAAATGAACAGGAAGGTGCCGATCATTATCAGGCAATGCTCGAACAACCCGGGTTCCAGGTATGTAAGGTTTTTGCCGGAAGATATCCGCCAGTTACTGTAGGGAAAGAGCCTGGACCCAGAGGTCCGGGCCCTTTGCCGGGGTCAGCGAACCTGCACCACCACTTTCCCGACGGCTTTACGCTGGCCAAGATCATTGATCGCCTGCGCCGCATTGCCCAGTGGATACACCTGCGACACCAGTGGTTTCAATTTGCCTTCGGCAAACCAGCCAAACAGTTGCTGGAAGTTCGCGGCGTTGTCCTGCGGTTGGCGTTGGGCGAAGGAGCCCCAGAATACGCCGAGCACCGCCGCGCCTTTGAGCAGCGCCAGGTTGACCGGCAGTTCGGGGATGCGCCCGCTGGCGAAGCCGACCACCAGCAGGCGGCCGTTCCAGGCGATGGCGCGGATGGCCTGGTCGAACAGGTCGCCGCCCACCGGGTCGTAGATCACGTCGGCGCCCTGGCCGTCGGTCAGGCGCTTGATTTCGTCCTTGAGGCTGGTTTCGCTGTAGTTGATCAGTTCATCGGCACCGGCGGACTTGGCCACGGCGAGTTTTTCCGCGCTGCTGGCCGCGGCAATCACCCGGGCACCCATGGCTTTGCCGATTTCCACCGCCGCCAGGCCGACACCGCCAGAAGCACCCAGCACCAGCAGGGTTTCGCCCGGTTGCAGGTTGCCGCGCTGCTTGAGGGCGTGCATCGAGGTGCCGTAGGTCATGCTGAAGGCGGCAGCGGTGTTGAAGTCCATGGAGGGCGGAATCGGCAACACGTTGTAGCCTGGCACGGCGACCTGTTCGGCAAAGCTGCCCCAGCCGGTCAAGGCCATGACCCGGTCACCGACTTTCAGGTGGCTGACCTTCTCGCCGACTTCGCGGACCACGCCGGCCGCTTCGCCACCCGGGGAAAACGGGAAGGGCGGCTTGAACTGGTACTTGCCCTCGATGATCAGCGTGTCGGGGAAATTGACCCCGGCGGCGTGCACGTCCAGCAGGATTTCATTCTTCTTCGCGACAGGACTGGCGACGTCTTCCAGCACCAGCGATTCGGCAGGGCCGAAGGCTTTGCACAGCACGGCTTTCATCAGGGCTATTCCTTTGGGAGTGATGGCCGATAAGTTTAGGTGTGTGGGTCGAAGGGTCAACGAGCATGCCCGGCCCTGATAGTCAGCCATAAGCTTGTGCTTGCATGGCGGGTCGTTATGCTAGGCCGCAAACCGGATAAGGAGTGAATTGTGAAAGCGTGGATCATGTTGTTGCTGGCCCTGTCCCTGCCTGTGGCAGCGGTGGCCGAAGAAGCCAAAGAAGATACGGCTCCGAAGGTCAGTTACATCACCCTGAGCCCACCCTTCGTGGGGAACTACGGGCTGGACGGCACGCCGAAACTGAAAGTCTACAAGGCCGATGTGGCGTTGCGGGTGACCGGTGACGAGGCTGCCAAGGCGGTGAAGGCCAATGAACCCTTGATCCGCAATCAATTGGTCGCGCTGTTCGCCCAGCAGACCACCGAGACCATGAACAATGTCGAGGCCAAGGAAAAGCTGCGTCAGGAAGCTCTGAAGCAGACCCAGCAGGTGATGAATGACGAAACCGGCAAGCCGGTGGTTGAGGATCTTTTGTTTAACAACCTGATCATTCAATAAGGCTTCTGGCGCCTGTACCGGCCTCTTCGCGAGCAAGCCCGCTCCCACAAGGATTAGCGGTGAACACAAATTTTGTGAGCACCAGAAGCCACTGTGGGAGCGGGCTTGCCCGCGATGGCATTTGGATGGGCACCGAGAACCTTACGGCTTGAGCGATATCACCGCCGCCCACTGCTCCGGCGTCACCGGCATCACCGACAGCCGCGAACCTTTCTGCACCAGCGGCATCTCGGCCAGCGAAGTCTGCTGTTTCAGGTAATCCAGTTTCAGCACCCGGGCAAACGTCTCGACATGGGCGACATCGATCGCGCTCCAGGCGTTTTTCTCCGCCGTTGCCTTTGGGTCGTAGTAATGACTTTCAGGTTCCAGCGCCGTCGGGTCCGGATACGCGGCTTCGACAATTTTGCCGATGCCGGCGATGCCCGGCTCCGGGCAGCTGGAATGATAGAAAAAGAACTCATCCCCTACGGCCATGGCCCGCAGGAAGTTGCGTGCCTGGTAGTTTCGAACCCCGTCCCAGCGCGCTTTGCCGAGTTTTTCCAGCCCCTTGATCGAGAGTTCGTCGGGCTCGGATTTCATCAGCCAATAGGCCATGTCTTTTTGCTCCTTGCGGGGTGATTGAGCCGCTTTTCGGCAATTTTATGACAAACCGACAGTCGGTTGACGTCAGCATTTGCGCAGCGGTTCACGTTGTCGCAAAATGCCGGCCTTTAAAGCTTGACGCTGCTGCACGGCCTACAAACGGAAACCGCTGCTGTCATCGTGTAGATCTGCCTTTGGGGGGCAATCGATGAAACGCAAACCGGATTTACTATGGATTTTGGTCATTTTGTTTGGCCTTGGCGTCGTGACCACTGGCTATGCCCAAAGCCTGTGGGCCAGCAAGACCGATGCGCCGGTCGAGCTCGCCCAATTGCAGCAACAGTCGACAGCTTTCAAGCGCTGATCCTGTTGTCCCTGCGTCGCTGATCGAAGTGGCGCCTAGCCTGCGTAATACCAGGCCTTGTCTGTCACCGTGCCCTGCAGCGGCACATCCCAGCTCGCCTGAGCCAATCGCTCCACCTTTTGACACTCATGGGCCAGCCCCAACAGCGTCGGCTTGCGCCAGTCATTGCGGCGCGCCAGGTAAGCCAGGCTCCGATCATAGAAACCGCCGCCCATCCCCAGGCGTCCGCCAACATCGTCAAACCCCACCAATGGCAACAACACCAGGTCCAGCGCCCAGATCCTGCGCTGCCGGGCGAGGTTGGCCCGTGGTTCGAGAATGCGGAAGCGGTTGGGTTTGAGTTTTTCCCCTGGCCGGATGCGCTGGAACACCATTTTGGTTCGCGGCCAGGCACTCAGCACCGGCAGATAGGTGGCCTTGCCCCGGCGCTGCGCGGCACGCAGCAACAGGCGCGGATCAATTTCACCGTCGGTCGGCAGATAGAGGGAGATGTGTCTGGCGCGGCGGAACAGCGGTTGCTGGGCCAATTGCCTGTACAGCCCGCGAGCGGCCTGGCGCTGCTGACTGGGTGTCAGTGCGCGACGGGCTTTGCGCAGCATGCGTCGAAGTTGCGGGCGGAGAAGCAGCGCAGGTTCGGTCATGGATTCGGGCTTCGCTGGTCAGGTACATGAAGCGTAACTGTAAATAGCGGATCTATAAAAACGCCAATGCCGGTATTTAAACCGGCATTGGACTGGAATCAGGCTCCCCGAATGTGTCGCTGTCGACTTAGCCCTTGAACCCGAAAGTTCAAGGTGGAAGATGCAGTAGGCTTTAAGGCTTTCCGTCTAGCGGACATGCACACCAGCCCAACGTGCAACCTCCAGGGTATAGCAAATCGGCTCAGGGACATCGCCAACTGGCAAACACCCCAGGGAGTGAGGGCAGTATACCGCAAGCGGCGACGCGAATCAGCCTTTGGTGACGTCCGGATCGGTCGCCAGGACCAGATCGACGCGATCGAGCAGGTCGCGAACCTGCTCACGGGTCGAGCCGCTGACCTGAACATCCGGGCGATCTTCCTTGTGCAGCAGGTCGTGGGTGATGTTCAGCGCAGCCATCACGGCGATACGGTCGGCGCCGATGACTTTGCCGCTGCTGCGGATCTCGCGCATCTTGCCGTCCAGATAACGGGCGGCGCTGACCAGGTTGCTGCGCTCTTCCTGAGGGCAGATGATCGAATACTCTTTGTCGAGAATCTGCACGGTGACGCTATTGCTTGAACTCATGAGTCTTGCTCCAGGGCCTTGAGGCGCGAAATCATCGACTCGACCTTACGCCGGGCGATTTCGTTTTTTTCAATGAGATGCGCGCGTTCCTCGCGCCAGGTCTTTTCCTGAGCTAGTAAGAGTCCGTTTTGACTCTTAAGTTGCTCGACTCGGGTAATCAGCAGTTCGAGTCTGGCCATCAGCGCTTGCAGGTCGGTGTCTTCCATTGTCTTCACTGTCTGATGGGTGGTGGCTGTAGGAGCAAGCTTGCTCGCGATGGTCGCCAACGATAACGCTGGGTCCCTGACAATCCGCGGCGTTCTCGGGTTCATCGCGAGCAAGCTCGCTCCTACAGGGGTAGTCGATGTAGGATACAAGGCCTTCATTCTAGACATAGCGCCGTCTGGCGCCTAGCTGCCCATGACCATTCAGAATTCCCCGTACCAAGGCTTCGCCACCCTGCTGACTTCCAGCGGCCACAACGTCTCGCCTGCCGAACTGCACGGCCTGTTGCTCGGCCGCAGCTGCGCCGGTGCCGGTTTCGACGCCGAAGGCTGGCTGATCGACGCCGCCGAACTGCTCGAAAGCGAGCCGCAGGACAACGTTCGCAACGCCCTGATCGGCCTGCAAGAGATGGTAAAAGGCGAGCTCACCGGCGATGACGTGACCGTCGTTCTGCTGCTGCCGACCGACGACGCTCCGCTCACCGAGCGTGCCGCCGCCCTGGGCCAATGGTGCCAGGGTTTCCTCAGCGGTTTCGGCCTGAACTGCCGTGACAGCAGCGCCCTGAGCACCGAGGCCACCGAAGTGTTGCAGGATCTGGCGGCCATTTCCCAGGTGCAAGACGCGCTGGAAGAGTCCGACGACGGCGAAAACGACTATATGGAAGTCATGGAGTACCTGCGCGTCGCGCCACTGCTGCTGTTCTCCGAGACCAAGAAAGACGTGCCGGCCGCCGCCAAACCGTCGCTGCACTAATCGTTTGCCAGGGAACGCCATCTGCCCATGATCCACATCCCGAAATCGGAATACAGCCGTCGCCGCAAGGCCCTGATGGCGCAGATGGAACCCAACAGCATTGCCATCCTGCCCGCCGCCGCGGTGGCCATTCGTAACCGCGACGTCGAGCACGTCTACCGTCAGGACAGCGACTTCCAGTACCTCAGCGGTTTTCCCGAGCCCCAGGCCGTACTGGTGCTGATGCCGGGGCGCGTGCATGGCGAATACATCCTGTTCTGCCGCGAGCGCAACGCCGAGCGCGAATTGTGGGACGGCCTGCGTGCCGGGCAGGAAGGTGCGATTCGCGACTTCGGCGCCGATGACGCCTTCCCCATCACCGATATCGACGACATCCTGCCGGGCCTGATCGAAGGTCGTGACCGGGTCTACTCGGCCATGGGCAGCAACCCCGAATTCGACCGCCACCTGATGGAATGGATCAACGTGATCCGTTCCAAGGCCAACCTCGGTGCCCAGCCGCCGAACGAATTCGTTGCCCTGGATCATCTGCTGCACGACTTGCGCCTGTATAAATCGGCGGCAGAAGTGAAAGTGATGCGCGAGGCGGCGCGGATTTCTGCCCAGGCGCACGTACGGGCAATGCAGGCCTGTCGCGCCGGGTTGCACGAATTCAGCCTGGAAGCCGAGCTCGATTACGAATTCCGCAAGGGCGGGGCGAAGATGCCGGCCTACGGCTCGATCGTCGCGGCGGGGCGCAACAGCTGCATCCTGCATTACCAGCAGAATGACGCGCTGCTCAAGGACGGTGACCTGGTGCTGATCGACGCCGGGTGCGAGATCGACTGCTACGCCAGCGACATCACCCGGACCTTTCCGGTCAGCGGCAAGTATTCAGCGGAACAGAAAGCGATTTACGAATTGGTCCTGGCCTCCCAGGAAGCCGCCTTTGCCGAAATCGCCCCGAACAAACACTGGAATCAAGCGCACGAGGCCACAGTCCGGGTCATCACGGCCGGGCTGGTCAAGCTGGGGCTGCTGCGGGGCGACGTCGACGAGTTGATCGCCAGCGAAGCCTACAAGGCGTTTTACATGCACCGCGCCGGTCATTGGCTGGGCATGGATGTGCACGATGTCGGCGAATACAAGGTCGGCGGCGAGTGGCGCGTACTGGAGGTCGGCATGGCGTTGACCGTGGAGCCGGGGATCTACATTGCTCCGGACAACCAGAGCGTGGCGAAGAAATGGCGCGGCATTGGCGTGCGCATCGAGGACGACGTAGTGGTCACCAGAACCGGCTGTGAAATATTGACGGGCGGCGTGCCGAAAACCGTCAGCGAAATCGAGGCCCTGATGGCGCAAGCACGGACACAAGCGGCATGAGTCGAGTCAATCTGGCAATCATCGGTGGCGGGCTGGTCGGTGCGAGTCTGGCGCTGGCCTTGCAGGCCGGCGCCAAGGCCCGAGGCTGGAAGATTGTGCTGATCGAGCCGTTCGCCCCGGGGGATACGTATCAACCGAGTTACGATGCCCGTTCTTCGGCGCTGTCCTTTGGCTCGCGGCAGATTTACCAACGCCTGGGCATCTGGCAGGAAGTTTCGCGCCGCGCCGAGCCGATCAAGCAGATTCATGTTTCCGACCGTGGTCGATTCTCGACGGCGCGGTTGTCGGCGATGGAAGAGGGTGTTCCAGCGCTGGGTTATGTCGTTGAAAACGCCTGGCTCGGCCAATGCCTGTGGCAAGGCCTGGACAAGGACGTGATCAGCTGGCGTTGCCCGGCGGAAGTCACCCGCATGGAGCCGCTGACCGATGGCTATCGCCTGACCCTCAACGATGAAACCACCTTGGAATGCGACCTCGCGGTGCTCGCCGATGGCGGTCGCTCCGGTCTGCGCGAGCAACTGGGGATCGGCATCCGCAAGCGTCCGTACAACCAGAGCGCGCTGATCGCCAACATCACCCCGAGCGAGGCCCACAACGGCATGGCCTTCGAGCGTTTCACCGACGAAGGCCCGATGGCGTTGCTGCCGCTGCCGGAAAACCGCTGCGCACTGGTCTGGACTCGCCTGGGCATGGACGCGCAACGCCTGGCGGCCCTCGATGAGCGCAGTTTCCTCAGTGAGTTGCAGGGCGTCTTCGGTTATCGCCTCGGTACGTTGAAGCAGGTTGGTGCACGTCACCTGTATCCGCTGACACTGGTCGAGGCCGAGGAACAGGTGCGCCCGCATCTGGCGGTGCTCGGCAACGCGGCGCACAGCCTTCATCCGATTGCCGGCCAGGGGTTCAACCTGTCCCTGCGCGATGCCCAGGCCCTGGCCGATGCCTTGCTCGCCAGCGAAAAACCCTTGGGCGACTTTGCCACCTTGCAGGCCTATCGCGAACATCAGCGTCTAGACCAGGACCTCACCGTGGGCTTCTCCGATCAGGTCACGCGCCTGTTCGGCAGTACCCAGCCGCTGGTGTCCCTGGGCCGCAACATCGGCTTGCTCGGCCTCGACCTGCTGCCACCGGCCAAACGCTGGTTTGCCCGGCAGGCGATGGGGCTGGGGACGCGACCGGATGCATAGCCGGCTGACCCGCCGATTTGGCAAGGCACGATCGATAAAAAACCTGCCGCACTTGCAGGTCGACATTCATGACGGCGCCGGCCATCTGGTGGCGCGGGTCGGAAAAACCCTTTACGTGCGGCTCAAGCCGCAAGAGAGACAGGCTTAAAGCATGGAAATGCGCGCAGATCTGCTGATTGTCGGGGCCGGAATGGTCGGCAGCGCCCTGGCGCTGGCGTTGCAGAACAGCGGGCTGGAAGTCCTGCTGCTGGACGGCAGCCCCATGAGTGTCAAACCCTTCAACGCCCAGGCCGCGTTTGAGCCACGCGTAAGCGCCTTGTCGGCTGCCAGCCAGCGGATCCTCGAACGCCTTGGCGTCTGGGACGGCATCGCCGGGCGGCGCAGCAGCCCCTACACCGACATGCAGGTCTGGGATGGCAGCGGCACCGGGCAAATCCACTTCTCGGCGACCAGCGTGCATGCCGAGGTGCTGGGGCATATCGTCGAAAACCGAGTGGTCCAGGATGCCTTGCTCGAGCGTCTGCACGACTGTGACCTGGGCTTGCTGGCCAATGCACGGCTGGAACAGATGCGCCGCTCCGGCGATGACTGGCTGCTGACCCTGGCCGATGGCCGCACCCTGCGCGCGCCGCTGGTGATCGCGGCGGATGGCGCCAACTCGGCCGTGCGGCGCCTGGCCGGGGTCGCGACCCGCGAATGGGATTATCTGCACCATGCCATCGTCACCAGTGTGCGTTGCGCCAAGCCGCACCAGATGACGGCCTGGCAGCGCTTCACCGACAACGGTCCGTTGGCGTTTCTGCCGCTGGAGCGCGACGGCGAACGGGACTGGTGCTCGATCGTCTGGTCGACCACACCCGGCGAAGCCGAACGCTTGATGGCGATGGATGACCAGGGTTTCTGCAAGGCACTGGAGCGAGCCTTTGAGGGGCAACTCGGTGAAGTGCTCAGCGCCGACCCGCGGCTGTGTGTGCCCCTGCGCCAGCGGCATGCCAAGCGTTATGTGGCGGAAGGCCTGGCGTTGATCGGCGACGCGGCCCACACCATTCACCCGTTGGCCGGGCAGGGTGTGAACCTCGGATTCCTCGATGCCGCCGTGCTGGCCGAAGTGTTGCTGCAAGCGGCAACCCGTGGCGAACGCCTGGCGGATGTGAAAGTCCTCAGCCGTTACGAGCGTCGTCGCATGCCCCACAACCTGGCACTGATGGCGGCGATGGAAGGCTTCGAGCGCTTGTTCCAGGCGGATCCGTTGCCGGTGCGCTGGTTGCGTAATACCGGGTTGAAAATGGTTGAGAAGATGCCGGAAGCCAAGGCCTTGTTCGTGCGTGAAGCTCTGGGGTTGACCGGGGATCTTCCGGCGCTGGCCAAGCCCTGAGTTCTGCATCGAGGCTACTGGCCTCTTCGCGGGCAAGCCCGCTCCCACAGTGACCGGTGTGAAACATCAAATTTGTGTACACCAAAAAACCTGTGGGAGCGGGCTTGCCCGCGAAGGCGACAGCACAAGCACCACGAATTCCAGGCGGCGCAACATCTGGTAACTCCTCCGCGAACAGCTTCGATTGAGAAGCTAAATGTGAGTCCTTATCATTTGACCTCATTTTTCAATCGAGAGACCGCTCCCATGTTGGCACCGAAGCGTCTACTGACTGCACTGGCCCTGACCCTGATCGGCAGCACCGCCGCCCAGGCCGCTGACGAGGTGGTGGTCTACTCCTCGCGTATCGACGAGTTGATCAAGCCAGTATTCGATGCCTACACCGCCAAGACCGGCGTGAAGGTGAAGTTCATCACCGACAAGGAAGCGCCGCTGATGCAGCGGCTCAAGGCCGAGGGCGCGAATACGCCGGCCGACCTGCTGCTGACCGTCGATGCCGGCAACCTCTGGCAAGCCGAGCAGATGGGCATCCTCCAGCCGTTCACCTCGAAAACCATCGACGCCAACATTCCGCTGCAGTACCGGGCCGCCTCCCATGCCTGGACCGGCTTGAGCCTGCGGGCGCGGACCATTGCCTATTCCACTGACCGCGTGAAGCCGGGCGAACTGACCACCTACGAAGCACTGGCCGACAAGCAATGGGAAGGCCGCCTGTGCCTGCGTACGGCGAAGAAGGTCTACAACCAGTCCCTGACCGCGACCATGATCGAAGTGCACGGCGCCGAGAAGACCGAGGAAATCCTCAAGGGCTGGGTCAAGAACCTGTCCACTGACGTATTTTCCGACGACACCGCCGTGCTCGAAGCGATCAATGCCGGCCAGTGCGATGTCGGCATCGTCAACACCTACTACTACGGCCGTCTGCACAAGCAGAAGCCGGAACTGCCGGTGAAGCTGTTCTGGCCGAACCAGGCCGACCGTGGCGTACACATCAACCTGTCGGGTATCGGCCTGACACAACACGCGCCACACCCGGAAGCGGCCAAGGCCCTGGTGGAGTGGATGACCACCCCTGAAGCGCAGAAGATCTTTGCCGACGTGAACCAGGAGTTCCCGGCGAACCCGGCCGTGCAGCCATCGGCTGAAGTCGCCGCATGGGGCAAGTTCATCGCTGATACCTTGCCTGTGGAAATTGCCGGCAAGCGCCAGGCTGAGGCGATTCGCCTGATGGACAAGGCTGGCTGGAACTGAGCCTGCTGGTTTAAAGAGCAAAAGATCGCAGCCTTCGGCAGCTCCTACAGGGTGATCACCAACCTGTAGGAGCTGCCGAAGGCTGCGATCTTTTCGCGTTTCACGTACATTTCGTTGATTTATCCAGAGAGCTTTTCCTTGGCCCACCCCGCCCAACGCCGCTGGTATCCCGTCGTCTTCGCCATCGCTGCGCTGGTCCTGTTGCCCCTGAGCGTCCTGCTGCTTTCCTGGCAAACCATCGATCAACAGATCTGGTCCCATCTATGGGATACACAGATGCCGCGCTTGCTGGGCAATACCCTGACCCTGGTGCTAGGTGTCGGTGTCGGCGTGACAGTCCTGGGGGTCAGCCTTGCCTGGCTGACCAGCCTTTGCGAATTCCCCGGCCGGCGCTGGCTGGACTGGGCATTGATGCTGCCCTTCGCGATTCCGGCCTATGTGCTGGCCTTCGTCTTCGTCGGCCTGCTGGATTTTGCCGGGCCCGTGCAGACGCTGCTGCGCGAATGGTTCGGCAGCGGTCTGCGGCTGCCGCGCGTGCGCTCCACGGGCGGGGTGATTGTGGTGCTGGTGCTGGTTTTCTATCCCTATGTGTATCTGCTGGCCCGCACGGCCTTTCTCGCCCAGGGCAAAGGCCTGATGGAAGCGGCGCGGGTCCTGGGTCAATCGCCCTGGCAAGCGTTCTGGCGCGTGGCATTGCCCATGGCGCGACCGGCCATCGGTGCGGGCGTGGCATTGGCGCTGATGGAAACCCTGGCGGATTTCGGCGCCGTGTCGGTGTTCAACTTCGATACCTTCACCACGGCCATCTACAAGACCTGGTACGGTTTTTTCAGCCTGTCTTCCGCCGCGCAACTGGCCAGCTTGTTGCTGCTGGTGGTGATGCTCGTGCTCTACGGCGAGCGGCGTGCCCGCGGGGCCAACCGGGCGGGCAACGAGCGGCCACGGGTCAAGGCGCTGTATCACCTGCGGGGCTTCAAGGCGCTGGCGGCTTCGACCTGGTGCGGCCTGGTGTTTGCCTGCGCTTTCGTTATCCCGATGCTGCAATTGGCGGTGTGGTTCTGGCAGCGCGGACGCTTCGATCTCGACGAGCGCTACACCGGGTTGATCGTCCATACCTTGTACCTGGGGGCGATGGCGGCGTTGATCACCGTCAGCGTCGCCTTGTTGCTGGCGTTTGCCCGACGCCTGGCGCCCACCCGGGTCATTCGTTCCGGGGTCAGTCTGGCCAACCTGGGTTACGCCTTGCCGGGTTCGGTGCTGGCGGTGTCGATCATGCTGGCGTTCAGTTACCTGGATCGCGAGCTGGTGATCCCGCTCTCGAGCTGGCTCGGTGGCGCGGGCAAGCCGCTGCTGCTGGGCAGTCTGTCAGCATTGTTGCTAGCCTATCTGGTGCGCTTCATTGCGGTGGCCTACGGGCCACTGGAAAGCAGCCTGGCGCGTATACGGCCATCTTTGCCCGAAGCGGCACGTAGTCTTGGCGTCAGTGGGCCGCGACTGTTTTTCAAAGTGTATCTACCGTTGTTGTTGCCCGGCACCTTGAGCGCGGCGCTGCTGGTGTTCGTCGACGTGCTCAAGGAAATGCCCGCGACCCTGCTGATGCGCCCGTTTGGCTGGGACACGCTGGCGGTGCGGATCTTTGAAATGACCAGCGAAGGAGAATGGGCGAGGGCATCTTTGCCAGCGTTGACCCTGGTGCTGGTCGGGTTGCTGCCGGTCATCGGATTGATCCGGCGCTCAGCGCATCGAAACAGCTAGGTGTCAGTCCTACACCTTGCGGCTACAATGCGCGGCATTCGGTGCGGTCCGTCTGACAGACCAGGTAGCTGAAATCGGCTAAAGGCCTTTTGTTTCAAGGCATTCAGTCCGTGCAGCACTTGCCCGCACCTTCGCCACGCCCGGAAGGAGAAACCCATGGGACAGCGTACGCCTCTGTATGACCTTCATCTCGCGCTCGGCGCAAAGATGGTCGATTTTGGCGGTTGGGACATGCCTCTGCATTATGGATCGCAGGTCGAGGAACACCATCAGGTGCGCCGCGATTGCGGTGTCTTCGATGTATCCCACATGACCGTTATCGACGTCGGCGGCTCCCAGGCCAAGGCCTGGCTTCAGCATTTGCTGGCCAATGATGTCGAACGCCTGCACAGCCCCGGCCGTGCGTTGTACAGCACCATGCTTAATGAGCGAGGCGGCATCGTCGACGACATGATCGTCTACCGTCTCGACGAGGGCTATCGCCTGGTGGTCAACGCCTCCACCCGCGATCAGGACATGGCCTGGATGCAAGCGCATCTCGACGGTTTCGACGTGCAGCTTCGCGAGCGTTCCGAGTTGGCGATGCTGGCCATCCAGGGCCCTCACGCCCGGCAAAAAATTGCCGAGCTGGTCAACCAGTCCCGCGGCAACCTGATCCAGCTCCTCAAGCCCTTCGAAGGCCTGCCCGATGGTGACTGGTTCATCGCGCGCACCGGTTATACCGGCGAAGACGGCCTGGAAATCATTCTGCCGGCGAATCAGGCGCCCGGGTTCTTCAATGATCTGGTCGGTGCCGGGATTTCTCCCATCGGTCTTGGCGCGCGGGATACCTTGCGGGTCGAAGCCGGCATGAACCTTTACGGTCAGGACATCCAGCAGGATGTTTCACCCCTGGCCTCCAATATGGCCTGGACCATCGCCTGGGAACCTGCCACCCGGCAGTTCATCGGGCGCAAGGCCCTGGAAGCCGAGCAAGCTGCTGGTGTACAGCACAAACTGGTCGGTCTGGTCCTTGAGGAACGCGGTGTTTTACGCGCTCATCAGGTCGTGCGCATCGCTGATGTTGGCGAAGGGGAGATCACCAGTGGTAGTTTCTCTCCTACGCTTAGCAAGTCGATAGCACTGGCGCGCGTGCCAATGGCAACTGCCGACCGCGCTGAAGTGGAAATTCGTGGCAAGTGGTACCCGGTCCGGGTGGTCAAACCGACCTTCGTACGCCACGGCAAAACCTTGATCTAATCTTTTCCAGCGGTTAACGACCGCTGACAATTTCCTGAGGACACAGAACATGAGCAATATCCCTGCCGACCTGCGTTTTGCCGAAAGTCACGAATGGGCACGTCTGGAAGCCGATGGCACCGTCACCGTGGGCATCAGCGATCACGCGCAGGAAGCGCTGGGTGATGTGGTGTTCGTCGAACTGACCGAAGTTGGCAACGTGTTTGCCGCTGAAGATCAGGCGGGTGTCGTTGAATCGGTTAAAGCCGCTTCCGATATCTACTCCCCGATTGCCGGTGAAGTGATCGCGGTCAACGAAGCGCTGAGTGCTGAGCCTGAGCTGCTCAACTCCGATCCGTATGGCGCGTGGATCTTCAAGCTCAAGCCAAGCAACACCGCCGATCTGGAAAAACTGCTGGATGCCGCCGGCTACAAGGCCGCCATCGGCGAGTAATGCTCGCCCCTGTAGGAGCTGCCGCAGGCTGCGATCTTTTGATGTTGTTTTTAAAATCAAAGTCAAAAGATCGCAGCCTGCGGCAGCTCCTACAAAGGCCGAGTCAAGACCGCAAGACGGCTTTCACCGCCGCCACCGAACGCTCGACATCGGCTTTGCTCATCACGGTGAACATCGGCAGCGAGACAATCAGCCGGCCGACCCGCTCGGCGACCGGGAACATGCCCTTCTTGAAACCGCGCTCGCGGTAAAGGCTCAACAGGTGAATCGGCGGGTAGTGATAGCCGATCCCGACACCCAAAGCCTGCATCTGCTCCATGAAAGTCGCCCGTGCCTGGGCCGCATCCTCGACGATTCGCAGGTTGTGCTTCTTCGCCAGTGCGTACAGACGCGTCATGTCCACGGGCAATCCGGCGAGTTACACCGCAATGGCCTTGGTGCGCGGAGTGATCGCCGCTTCCAGTTGATCCAGATCGATATTGTGCGTCACCGGGGTGGCGGAGCCGGTTTGACTGACGACGCCACGCCATCCACGCGGAGATCGACTGCTATGCTGGTTTGACCGTGTTGCATCGACGCTGAGCGCCAGTCAAGAGAGAGCCCGTCATGTCCCAGTTGCCGTCCCTGAGCCAGTTACACGACCCCAATGCCTTTCTGCGCCGCCACCTAGGACCCGATGCCGCCGAGCAACAGGCGATGCTCGACAGCCTTGGCCTGGGCAGCCGGGTCGAGTTGATCGAGCAAACCGTGCCGCCGGGCATCCGCCTCAACCGGGCGTTGGACCTGCCCCCGGCGCTCGATGAGGAGGCTGCGCTGGCCAAGCTGCGTGGTTATGCCGAGCAGAACCAGGTCTGGACCAGCCTGATCGGCATGGGCTACCACGGTACCCTCACACCGGCGGTCATTCTGCGTAACGTGCTGGAAAATCCCGGCTGGTACACCGCGTACACACCCTATCAACCGGAGATCGCCCAAGGGCGGCTCGAAGCGCTGCTGAACTTCCAGCAATTGACCATCGACCTGACCGGCCTGGAACTGGCCAACGCCTCGCTGCTGGATGAGGCCACTGCCGCGGCGGAAGCCATGGCCCTGGCCAAGCGGGTCGCCAAGTCCAAAAGCAATCTGTTCTTTGTCGACGAAAACTGCCACCCGCAAACCATTTCCGTGGTGCAGACCCGCGCCGAAGGTTTCGGCTTCGAGCTGATCGTCGATGCTGTGGATAACTTGAAGCAGCACCAGGTGTTCGGTGCGCTGCTGCAATACCCTGACACCCACGGCGAGATCCACGACCTGCGGCCACTGATCGATCACCTGCACGCGCAACAGGCCCTGGCCTGTGTCGCCACGGATTTGCTGAGTCTGTTGTTGCTGACCCCGCCGGGTGAACTGGGCGCCGATGTGGTGTTCGGCTCGTCCCAGCGATTTGGCGTGCCCATGGGCTACGGCGGGCCGCATGCGGCATTTTTTGCCAGCCGCGATGAGTACAAACGGGCGATTCCCGGGCGGATCATCGGTGTTTCCAAAGATGCGCGGGGCAACACCGCCCTGCGCATGGCCCTGCAAACCCGCGAACAACACATCCGCCGGGAGAAGGCCAACTCCAACATCTGCACGGCCCAGGTGCTGCTGGCCAATATCGCCAGTTTCTATGCGGTCTACCACGGCCCGGAAGGGCTCAAGCGGATCGCCCAGCGGGTTCACCGGCTGACCTGCATCCTGGCCGCCGGGCTTGAGCGCAAGGGTATCACCCGGGTCAACCGGCACTTCTTCGACACCCTGACGCTGGAAGTCGGCGGCACCCAGACCGCGATCATCGAAAGTGCCCGGGCCGCGCAGATCAACCTGCGCATTCTCGGGCGCGGCCAACTGGGCTTGAGCCTCGACGAGGTCTGCGACGAAACCACCGTGGAGAGGCTGTTCGACGTGTTTCTGGGGGCCGATCACGGGCTCAGTATCGAGGACCTGGATGCCGAAGTCCTGCCTGGCGGAATTCCCCAAGGGTTGCTGCGAACTTCACCTTATCTGCGTCATCCGGTGTTCAGCGCCCATCACAGCGAAACCGAGATGCTGCGCTACCTCAAGCAACTGGAAAACAAGGACCTGGCGCTCAATCAATCGATGATCCCGCTGGGCTCCTGCACCATGAAACTCAACGCCACCAGCGAGATGATCCCGATCACCTGGCCGCAGTTCGCCAACCTGCACCCGTTCGTGCCGAAAGAGCAGGTCGTCGGGTACGGGCTGATGATCGAGGAACTGGAGCGCTGGTTGTGCGCGATCACCGGTTTCGATGCCATCTGCATGCAGCCCAACTCCGGTGCCCAAGGCGAATACGCCGGGCTGCTGGCGATCCGCAAATACCATGAGAGCCGACAACAGGGCGGCCGCGATATCTGCCTGATTCCTTCGTCGGCGCACGGCACCAATCCCGCGTCGGCGCAAATGGCCGGGATGCGCGTGGTGATCGTCGAGTGTGACGAGGCGGGCAATGTCGACCTGGATGACCTCAAGGAAAAAGCCGCACAGGCCGCCGACAAACTCGCCTGCCTGATGGCGACCTATCCTTCGACTCATGGTGTGTATGAGGAAGGCATCAGTGAAATTTGCGAGGTGATCCACCATCACGGCGGTCAGGTGTACATGGATGGCGCCAACCTAAACGCCCAGGTCGGGCTGGCGCGGCCGGCGGATATTGGCGCCGATGTCTCGCACATGAACCTGCACAAGACCTTCTGCATTCCCCATGGTGGCGGCGGTCCGGGCATGGGGCCGATTGGTGTTCGGGCACATCTGGCGCCGTTCGTGGCCAACCATCCGGTGGTGCCGATCGACGGGCCGCAGCCGCAAAATGGCGCCGTCAGCGCGGCGCCCTGGGGCAGCGCAAGCATTCTGCCGATCAGCTGGATGTACATCGCCATGATGGGGCCGCAACTGGCGGACGCCAGCGAAGTGGCGATCCTGGCTGCGAATTACCTGGCGCGGCATTTGTCCGGTGCCTTTCCGGTGCTCTACACCGGGCGTAATGAACGGGTAGCCCACGAATGCATCCTCGACCTGCGACCGCTCAAGACGTTGACCGGCATCACCGAAGAGGACGTCGCCAAGCGCCTGATGGACTACGGCTTCCATGCTCCGACCATGTCGTTCCCGGTGCCGGGGACGCTGATGGTCGAACCGACCGAAAGTGAATCGAAGGCGGAGCTGGACAGGTTTATCGGCGCAATGCTGAGCATCCGCGCGGAAATCAACGAGGTGCAGAACGGTAATTGGCCGGCGGAAGAAAACCCGTTGAAAGGTGCGCCGCATACGTTGGCCGATATCACCGGCGTATGGGCGCGGCCGTACAGCATCGAGCAAGCCGTCACGCCGGACGCGCATACCAAGGCTCACAAATACTGGCCGGTGGTGAACCGGGTGGACAATGTGTATGGGGACCGGAACCTGTTTTGCGCGTGTGTGCCGGTGGATGACTACCGCTGACATTTCAGGCTGCACATAACCCCTGTGGGAGCGGGCTTGCTCGCGAAGCCGGTGTGTCAATCAGCATAAATGTGGCTGACACGACGCCTTCGCGAGCAAGCCCGCTCCCACAGGGAAGCTCGGTGAACGTGGGATTTGTGTTCGCCGGGCAAAAAAATGCCGCTCATGTGAGCGGCATTTTTCATTCGCAACGCTTATTCCGAAGCCACGGCATTCTTCGCCAGGATCGCATTCGCCAACTCCATGTCCGTGGCTTGCAGGCCCGGGTTGTCGGCGCGGACTTTCTGCATGGCCGCTTCCAGGTACGGACCGCGGATGCTGCCGTCGCTGGCGACGAAGCTGCTGGCATCGTCCTGGGCCGCGACGACCAGTTTGTGATCCTTGGATGTCAGATAGCTCGAACCGGTGGTTGCACCGGACGTAAGAACGTTACGCCAAAAAGTATCGGCCATCGCCGAACCGACAGGCAGGGACAACAGCGCGACGGTAGCGACAGCAAGTTTGAAACGCATGACAGGGTGACTCCACTGGGTTGACTACGCGGTTGGATTGCCAACCCCCAATCGAGTTCCGTGGCTGCCTATTCCGCCGCTTCGACCAACAGGATCGCGCCTTGCTGGCCGACCACCCGCACGCGGCTGCCAATGGCAACGTCCGGCCCGCGGGCCATCCACACGCCATCGGCCACCTTGATTTTGCCGCGACCGTCGACAATTGCTTCATGCACCACGAACGTCTTGCCGATCAGCTCCTGACCACGCAGGTTCAGGTGCGGCTGATCGCTCAGGCGAGTCGCCGTGTGCTGACGCCGCCACCAGTACAAGGCGGTGGCGATCGACAGCAGGCCGAACAACAGAAATTGCCATTCCCACGACAGACCCGGCAGGAAGAAGGTCAAGACGCCCACGGCAGCCGCTGCCATACCGATCCACAGCAGGTAGCCGCCGGCACCGAACACTTCAAGAATCAACAGCACCGTGCCCAGCGCCAACCAGTCCCAGAATGAAAGATGCTGCAAAAATGCCCACATGGCGCGCCTCAGGCTTTCTTGTTATCGAAAGTGGCTTTGACGATTTCGCCAATGCCGCCCACCGCGCCGATCATCGAACTGGCCTCCAGCGGCATCAGGATCACTTTGCTGTTGTTGGCCGAAGCCAACATGCCCAGCGCGTCGATGTACTTCTGCGCCACGAAGTAGTTGACCGCTTGCACGTTACCGCTGGCGATCGCTTCGGACACCACCTTGGTGGCCTGGGCTTCTGCCGCGGCTTGCCGCTCCCGGGCTTCGGACTCCAGGAAGGCGGCCTGCCGGCTGCCTTCGGCTTCGAGGATCTGCGCCTGCTTCTTGCCTTCGGCGGTCAGGATCGCTGCGGCACGCAGGCCTTCGGCTTCGAGGATCTGTGCACGCTTGATCCGCTCGGCTTTCATCTGCCCACTCATCGCCGCCATCAGGTCGGCGGGTGGGCTGATGTCCTTGATCTCGATCCGGGTGATCTTGATGCCCCACGGCGCGGTCGCTTCATCGACGGTGCGCAGCAGTTTTTCGTTGATGCCGTCCCGCTGGCTGAGCATGGCGTCGAGCTCCATCGAGCCGAGCACCGTGCGGATGTTGGTTTGCAACAGGTTGCGGATGGCGTGCTCGAGGTTGTTCACCTCGTAGGCTGCCTGGGCCGTGTTGACCACCTGGAAGAAGCACACGGCGTCGATTTGCACCGTGGCGTTGTCGGCGGTGATGACTTCCTGCGGCGGAATATCCAGCACGCTTTCCATCACATTCATCTTGCGCCCGATGCGGTCCATCACCGGAACGATCACGTTCAGCCCCGGCTTGAGCGTGTTGGTGTAGCGCCCGAAACGCTCGACGGTCCATTCAAAACCCTGGGGCACGACCTTGAAGCCCATGAACAGAATGGCGACCACCAGGCCGACAAAAAGCAAAAGCACACTACCGATCTGCATAACGATTCCTTGTTGATGTGTGGATCTGTGGAGTAGCAATCGTTGGAGTGTAGCGGTGCCGATGGCGGATAAGAACAGCCGGGTTCAGTTCTGCTCGCTCTGGGGCGTCACGCGCAGAACCTCCTCGATGGTTGTCAGCCCGGCGGCGACCTTTTGCGCCCCCGACAGCCGCAGGCTGCGCATGCCTTCCTTGAATGCCTGGCGCCGCACGGCCAGCAGATCGGTATCGGGACTGATCAACGCCTTGATGCCATCGCTGAGTTGCATGATTTCGTAGACCCCGGCACGGCCGCGATAACCGGTGTCGCGACACTCCACGCAACCGACGGCACGCTGGGCATTGCCTGGCAGCGGGGCCTGCCAGGGGCGGGTCAGGGTTTGCCAGTCATCTTCGCCCAGCACCAGCGGCGCCTTGCAGTGCGGGCACAGGGTTCGCACCAGTCGCTGGGCCATGACGCCAAGCACCGTGGCCTTGATCAGGTAATGCGGCACGCCGAGTTCCAGCAGGCGGCTGATGGCGCCGGGCGCATCGTTGGTGTGCAGGGTCGACAGCACCAGGTGCCCGGTGAGCGCCGCCTGGATCGCCATCTCCGCAGTTTCGAGGTCGCGGATCTCGCCGATCATGATGATGTCCGGGTCTTGTCGCATCAGCGCACGCACGCCGGCGGCGAAAGTCAGGTCGATGTTGTGCTGGACCTGCATCTGGTTGAAGGCCGGCTCGACCATTTCAATCGGATCTTCGATGGTGCAGAGGTTGACCTCCGGCGTCGCCAGTTTTTTCAGGGTGGTGTAGAGGGTGGTGGTCTTGCCCGACCCCGTCGGCCCGGTGACGAGGATGATGCCGTGGGGCTGGCGGGTCATGTCCTGCCAGCGGCGCAGGTCGTCGGTGGAGAAACCGAGTTGGTCGAAGTCCTTGAGCAGGACGTCCGGGTCGAAGATCCGCATGACCATTTTTTCGCCGAAGGCGGTGGGCAGTGTCGACAAACGCAGTTCAACTTCGCCGCCGTCCGGGGTCTTGGTTTTCACACGGCCGTCCTGGGGTTTGCGTTTCTCCGCGACGTTCATGCGCCCCAGGGTTTTCAGGCGACTGACGATGGCCATGGTGACCTGGGGCGGGAACTGGTAGACGTTGTGCAGCACGCCGTCGATGCGAAAGCGCACCGTGCCTTGCTCGCGACGGGGCTCGATGTGGATGTCGCTGGCGCGTTGCTGGAACGCGTACTGGAACAGCCAGTCGACGATGTTGACGATGTGGGCATCGTTGGCGTCCGGCTCCTGGTCGCTGGCGCCGAGGTTGAGCAACTGTTCGAAATTGCCGAGGGTGCTGACGTGCGGGTCGGCGCTGTTGGCCCCGGTGACCGATTTGGCCAGACGGAAAAATTCGACGCTGAAGCGCTGGATGTCCACCGGGTTGGCCACCACGCGCTTGATCGGCAATTTGAGCACGTGGGTCAGGTCAGCCTCCCAGCCGCTGACATAAGGCTGGGCGCTGGCCACGGTCACTGCATCACGGTCGATCGCTACCGCGAGGATCTTGTGACGCTGGGCGAAGGCATAGGACATCAGCGGGGTCACGGCCGCGACGTTGATTTTCAACGGATCGATGCGCAGATAAGGCTGCCCGGCCTGCCGGGAAAGCCACAGGGTCAGGCTTTCCAGGTCCAGCAGTTTGCCGGGGCGGCTGAGGTCGCCCAACTGTTGGCTGGCGATGAACTCCAGCGGATGCATTTGGCCGTGGGTGGCGTTGCGGCGGCGGGCATTGAGCGCGTGTTCGGCCGAATCCTGGCTGATAAAGCCCTGCGCGACCAGTTCGCGCAGCACATCATTGAGATCCAGCCAGCGGTCCTGAAAGGCGAGTTGTACGGACATGCGGGCTCCTTTTGAACGACAGTGCGCAAAGGATAGCCGTGGCCCGGCTGACCGCTGGGCCACTACCCGACGAAGCCGTTTCGGCGTTTTTCAGCCCGCCGCCTGTACCGTTTCGGCCCAGGCGGAGTCAGCTTCCTGCAGCTCTACCGAGCAGACGCAGATCAGGTTACGAAGTTTTTCCGCGATCACTTGCGCGCGGTGCCAGCTCAAACCGTCGATGACGATCTCGATGGTCAGCCAGTCGTCCTGGCGCTGCACGTTGACCTGTTCCGGCGTGAGCAATTGCAAGGCGAACAGATTGAGGGCGCGACACAGCAGGTCCGGTTCGGCCTCGGCCAGCATTTGATAGTGAGCCCGGCAATGGGCATTGCTGACGTTCCAGACATCGGCGCGGGCAGGTGGGGTGTTCACGGCTTCGAGATACGGCATGGTCAGGCTCCAGAATTACTGGAGAAATATTTACATCCTGTGCCGGGTATTTCTTCTCTATGATTGGCCCAATGGCAGGAATGCAGACTTAATCAATTCACATATACAGAAATTAAAGGTTTTTTTATGCAGAGCGAGCTGGACAGCTACGACCGCAAGATCCTCGCCTTGCTGCAAGAGGACGCTTCGCTCTCCAGCGCGCAGATCGCCGAGCAGGTGGGGCTCTCGCAATCGCCTTGCTGGCGGCGGATCCAGCGGATGAAGGAGGAGGGCATCATTCGCGGCCAGGTGACCTTGCTCGACCGCAAGAAAATCGGCCTGAACACGCAGATCTTCGCGGAGGTGAAACTCAATGCCCACGGGCGTTCGAACTTCACCGAATTCACCGAGGCGATTCGCGGCTTTCCGGAGGTGCTGGAGTGTTACGTGCTGATGGGGTCGGTGGATTTTCTGCTGCGGATTGTCACGGCGGACATCGAGGCGTACGAGCGCTTCTTCTTCGAGAAGCTGTCGATGGTGCCGGGGATTCAGGAGGTCAACTCGATCGTGGCGTTGTCGGAGATCAAGTCGACTACCAGTTTGCCGGTCTGAATTTTGTGGTGAGTCTGCTGGCCTCATCGCGAGCAAGCTCGCTCCCACAGGGGAAATGCGTACACCACAACCCTTGTGGGAGCGAGCTTGCTCGCGATGACGGTATTACAGACGCAGCAGCATCTTCCAGGCACGGTTCTGATACACCGCAATCGCCTGCTGCTTGCGCGCATCCAGGACTTCGTCGGTGATCGATTCGTTGGCCAGTTGCGCCAGTTTGTTCAGCTCGCCGTACAGGCGATCCATTTCCGGGATCTCCAGCACGTTACGCGCATGGTGCAGCCAGACCTGGATGCGTTCGATGCGCGGCAGTTGCTCGGCCAGGTCTTCCGGTTGTTGCTGATAGCGTTGCAATTGCAGCGAGTTGGCTTCTTCGCCCAGCAGGCGTGGCAACCAGCTGCCCAGTTGCGCAGCGCCCTGGCGATTGCCACGGGTGTTGCGGTCGGCGGCCCAGGTGCGGGCCAGCAGCCAGCGTGAGGTGGTCAGGGAGAACAGGCCCCAGCGCGGGTCTTCGAGTTCTTCAAGGAACTGCTCGGGCGCGGCTTTGCGCACGTCTTCATCGTCCAGGCCGGCCTGGACCAGCGGACGCCAGTCTTCCAGCAAGGCATCAAGGGCGATGCGCAGATCGTGAGTGGACTGACGGGGTGCGGCTTGACCCAGGCTGCTGATCAGCGCGCGCATTTCGGCCAGGCACTCGACCCAGTCCTGCAACAGGCGCCAGTGACCGTTGAAGCGATACTGCTCGGCCAGGCGCTGGCTGCTGCCGAGCAAGTGCCAGCTCAGCGCGGCGAACGCGTCGTCCAGCGGCGTTTCGGCCGTGATCTGCGGCGCCGGCAGGCTCAACGAATAGCTGTGGGCGTCGTACAGGCGATAACCGCGCTCGGCCTTGCTGATATCGCATGGCATCAGCGCCAGTTTCTCGGCCAGCTCGGCGGCCAGCTCCAGCAATGCGGCCGGCTCGCCTTCGCGCAGCTCCAGCTCCAGCTCGCAGATTTCTTCTTTCTGCTTGCCGACCACTACGTGGCCAAGGTCCAGGGCGGCTTCGATGACCACCTTGGTCTTGCCGCGGCCCCAGGCGATTTCCGCGCGTTCGCGGACGAAGTCGGTGGTGAAGATCGGCTTCAGGGTCTTCTTGTCGAGCTCGGCCAGTTCCTCGGGCCAGCATTCGCCGTCGAGTTTCTTCAGGTCGAGCTTGGCTTTGGGCAGGTTCCAGTCGTACTCGTTACGCACCGACAGGCCGGCGACGCTCTGGCCGCGGGTCTTGAGGGTCTGGATCACTTCTTCGCCATCCTTGCGCAGGCGCAGGGCGACTTTGGCCTGGGCCAGATCGCGCTCTGGGGTGTCGAAGTACTGATTCATCAACTCACGGCGTTCCCAGCCACTTTTGTTGCGTTTTTTCAGTAAGGGGTGCTCGCGCAGGGCGGCGAGGGTTTCGCGGCTGACGCGGAGTTTGATTTCGGTTTCTTTCTGCATGGCCGGAAAATCCAGGATCGGGAGCGCAGCCGGGGGAATGTGTGGCTGCCAAGGTCGTGCAGTGTACAGGACTCAAGGTTAGTACGCGCCGAGACGGTTTATTCCTGTCATCGGTTGGTTCTATGATGAACCTCAATTCGGGTGCCGGGAGTCAGCGATGCCATTGCCGTCGATGAAAGAACAGTTCGCTGCGCTGATCGCCGCGCCGTCTGTCAGTTGCACCCAACCCAGACTCGATCAAAGCAACCGCCCGGTCATCGATCTGCTGGCGACGTGGCTCGGTGAGTTGGGTTTTACCTGCGAGATCCAGCAGGTCAACCCTGGCAAGTTCAACCTGCTGGCCAGTTTCGGCTCCGGCCCCGGCGGCCTGGTGCTGGCCGGGCACAGCGACACCGTGCCGTTCGACGGTGCGCTGTGGCAAACCGACCCGCTGAAGCTGACGGAAGTCGACGGTCGTTGGGTCGGCCTGGGCAGTTGCGACATGAAGGGCTTTTTCGCCCTGGCGATCGAGGCGGTCATCCCGCTGCTCGATCAGCCGTTCAAACAACCATTGCTGATTCTCGCCACCTGCGATGAAGAAAGCTCGATGTCCGGTGCCCGCGCGCTGGCCGAAGCGGGGCGGCCGCTGGGACGGGCGGCGGTGATCGGCGAGCCGACCGGGCTCAAGCCGATCCGCATGCACAAAGGCATCATGATGGAGCGCATCGACATCCTCGGGCAGAGCGGTCACTCTTCCGACCCGCGCCTGGGCCACAGCGCCCTGGAGGCCATGCACGATGCCATCGGCGAACTGCGGGGCCTGCGCTTGTTGTGGCAGCGCGAATTCCGCAATCCACAGTTTGGCGTGCCGATGCCGACGATGAACTTCGGCTGCATCCATGGCGGCGACAATCCCAACCGCATCTGCGGCCAGTGTTCGCTGGAATTCGATTTGCGACCGCTGCCCGGCATGGACCCCAAGGTCCTGCGCGCCGAGATCCTGCAGAAGCTCAAGCCGGTTGCCGAGCGGCATCAGGTCAAGATCGATTACGCGCCGTTGTTCCCCGACGTGCCGTCGTTCGAACAGGCCGAGGACGCCGAGCTGGTGCGCCTTGCCGAAAAGCTCACCGGTCACAGTGCCGAAGCAGTGGCGTTCGGCACCGAAGCACCTTATCTTCAGCGCCTTGGCTGTGAAACGCTGGTGCTTGGCCCGGGTGATATCGCTTGCGCCCATCAGCCGGGGGAATACCTCGAAATGTCACGTTTGCAGCCTACGGTGCATCTATTAAGGCAGCTGATCGAACACTATTGCCTGACACCGGCCCAAACTGAGGCCCTGTAGGAGCGAGCTTGCTCGCGATGAACGCAAGGGCCACGCGTCCATTCAGACAGGTCGCGTAATCGTTGAAGTCCATCGCGAGCAAGCTCGCTCCTACAGGGGCTGTGATTTGCCTGACAAGCCGTATAAATTGCCGATGTCCCAACCCGTATTCATGAGGAGAGCGCGCGTGTCGCCAAGCCTGTTCCGACGATAACCATCAGCCCGCTGTGCGTTTTCAGTTTCGCCCTTTTTTCGGCTGCTATTTATTACAGGCCCAGGTTCATGCCCGAATACGTCAATTGGCTTCGTCACGCTTCGCCTTACATCAACGCCCACCGCGATTGCACCTTTGTCGTCATGCTGCCCGGCGACGGCGTTGAACACCCGAACTTCGGCAATATCGTCCACGACCTGGTGCTGTTGCACAGCCTGGGCGTGCGCCTGGTGCTGGTCCACGGTTCCCGGCCGCAAATCGAAGCGCGCCTCGCGGCCCGCGGCCTGACCCCGCATTACCATCACGGCATGCGTATCACCGATGCCGCGACCCTGGAGTGCGTGATCGACGCGGTCGGCCAGTTGCGCATTGCCATTGAGGCTCGCCTGTCGATGGACATGGCTTCGTCGCCCATGCAGGGCTCGCGCCTGCGGGTGGCCAGCGGCAACCTGGTGACGGCACGGCCGATCGGCGTGCTTGAAGGCGTCGACTATCACCACACCGGCGAAGTGCGCCGGGTCGACCGCAAGGGCATCAACCGTCTGCTGGACGAGCGCTCCATCGTGCTGCTTTCGCCGCTTGGCTATTCGCCGACCGGCGAGATTTTCAACCTGGCCTGCGAAGACGTCGCCACCCGCGCGGCCATCGACCTGGGTGCGGACAAGCTGCTGCTGTTCGGCGCCGACCTGGGCCTGATCGATGAACACGGGCGCCTGGTGCGCGAACTGCGTCCGCAGCAAGTGCCGGCGCATCTGCAACGCCTGGGCAGTAACTATCAGGCAGAGTTGCTCGATGCCGCTGCCGAGGCTTGCCGTGGCGGCGTGGCCCGCAGCCATATCGTCAGTTACGCCGAAGACGGTGCGTTGCTGACCGAGCTGTTCACTCGCGACGGCGGCGGCACCCTTGTGGCCCAGGAACAGTTCGAAGTGGTACGCGAAGCGGCCATTGAAGACGTCGGTGGTTTGCTGGATTTGATCAGTCCGCTGGAAGAGCAGGGCATCCTGGTGCGCCGTTCCCGCGAGGTGCTGGAGCGCGAAATCGAGCAGTTCAGCGTGGTCGAACGCGAAGGCATGATCATCGCCTGTGCGGCGCTGTATCAGATTGCCGATTCGGACGCGGGTGAACTTGCGTGTCTGGCGGTGAATCCGGAGTACCGCCATGGCGGTCGCGGTGATGAGCTGCTGGAGCGTATTGAAACCCGCGCACGGGCGCAGGGATTGAAAACCTTGTTCGTCCTCACCACCCGCACCGCGCACTGGTTCCGCGAGCGTGGTTTCGAACCCAGCAGCGTCGACCGGCTGCCGTCGGCGCGGGCGTCGCTGTACAACTATCAGCGTAATTCGAAGATCTTCGAAAAAGCCCTTTGAGGTTGTAGGAGCTGCCGCAGGCTGCGATCTTTTGATTCTGCTTTTCAAGATCAAAAGATCGCAGCCTGCGGCAGCTCCTACAGGAACCTTGTGTTACTCCTGGACAAACTTCGCGCTGACATACGGCGAATAGTCCGGCAGCACCGTCTCTACCTTCCCTTGATCCTTCAGGAATTTCGCCGTCTCGCCAATGGCCTTGGCCGTGCCGCCGTCCAGCAGCGCGGTGCTCTGTTGCGCCTTGGCATCCGGGAATGCGGAACCGGCCAGTAACTCCGGCACGTCGGCGGCGTTGGCACCGGTCAGTTTGGCGATTTTCTGAACGGGCTCCGAGTCGACCGTCCAGTTGGCTTTATGCGCGGCGTAATCAGCAAAGGAGTCGAGGGTGACCTTGGCGAATTTGGCCACCACCTCTGGGTGCTTCTCTGCGTAATCCTTGCGCGCTACCCAGACTTCGAAGGTTGGCGCGCCCCATTGGCCGACCTGTGCAGCGTCGGTCAGGGTCTTGCCAGTCTTGCGGATTTCCCCCAGTGCGGGCGACCAGACAAACGCTCCGTCAATATCACCACGCTTCCAGGCCGCCGCGATTTCTGCTGGCTGAAGGTTCACCACTTTGACTTTCGAACCATCCAGGCCCCAGTGCTTCAGCGCACCGAGCAGGCTGTAGTGGGAGGTTGAAACGAACGGTGTTGCGATGGTCTTTCCGATCAGATCTTGCGGTTTTTCGATGCCGCTGCCGTTACGCACGACCAGCGCTTCGGCGGCATTGATCTGGGCCGAGACGATGAACGCGACAATCGGCAGATTGCGCGAGGCGGCAGCGGCCAGTGGGCTGGAGCCGAGATTGCCGATTTGCACATCGCCCGAGGCAATC
This sequence comes from Pseudomonas sp. GW456-E7, assembly GCF_059424105.1. Classification (NCBI taxonomy): domain Bacteria; kingdom Pseudomonadati; phylum Pseudomonadota; class Gammaproteobacteria; order Pseudomonadales; family Pseudomonadaceae; genus Pseudomonas; species Pseudomonas sp. GW456-E7. The sequence continues at coordinate 88,262 of NZ_JBWKZB010000004.1, forward strand.
GCCGTGACCACTTCCGGGCCGCTGTTGAAGCGCCGCCAGTCGATGGGCTGGCCGATGGTTTTTTCATAAAGACCCTCTGCCTGGGGGACTTTGCTGGGGTCGATTCCGGTTTGATAACCGACGGTGAGGTTCGCCGCCTGAGCGGTGAAGGAAAGTGCGAGTGATACACAAACTGTAACAATTGATCCGGATAGTGCGCGTTTGGTCGTCATGGGGCCGCCTTTCGGTAAAGGATTTGTTTCCGAATTGCGTCAAAAACTAAGCGATCTAAAAAAGCAAAAATAAATACCGATTAGGAATTAGCTTATGAGCCAAACCCTATATTCAGGGGGTGGCGGGGAGCTGGGAGCTAAATTCCTAAACGGTATTAGAAAAGAATCGGGTAATTCTTTTCAGGTTCATGACGAATTCATGACCCTGCAGGGACCAAAAAACGGGGGGTTAGACTATGGTCGTAGACACACATGGTTACGATTGACTTGTGGGTCACGGTCTGGCGCTAATCGCGCATCTTAGGATTTCGGGCGACGACTCGAGACCAGGAATACAAGAATTAGAATCGAGAGGAGCTACACAATGAACAAGTCCACCTTGGCTTTGGCCGTGGCCGTTGGGGTTTTGGCGCAGCAGGCAGGCGCCGCAGGTTTCCTGGAAGACAGCAAGGCGTCCATCAGTTCCCGGACCATGTATTACAACAACGATAACCGTGAAGGCGGTGCGGATCAGAGAGAGTCCGCAGAAGGCCTGAAACTCGATTATCTGTCCGGATTCACCCAAGGCACCGTCGGTTTCGGTATCGACGCCCAGGCACTGCTGGGTATCCACCTGGACGGCGGCAAGGGTCACCACCCAGACAACAACACCTTCTTCCCAAGCGACAGCGATGGTTCGGCCGTGTCCGAATGGAGCCGTGCAGCCGCTAACGTCAAGGCGCGCTTCTCGAAGACCGAAGCCCACCTGGGTGGCGCTCTGGCACCCAACTTGCCGATCCTGGTCGCGAACGACAGCCGTCTGCTGCCACAGACCTTTGACGGCGGCACCATCACTTCGAAAGAAATCGACAACGTGACCTTCAACGCAGGTCAGTTGGAGCATTCGGCAGGTCGCGCCTCTTCGAACTCCACCGGCCTGGCCGTGGCTGGCGGTACAGAGGGCAGCAACAAGTTCTACTACGGTGGTGCTGACTGGAAGGTCACCAAGGACCTGACCCTGCAGTACTACCACTCGAATCTGAAGGACTACTACAAGCAGGATTTCCTGGGCTTGATCCACGTGCTACCGATCAGCGCCAACCAGTCCTTCAAGACGGATATTCGTTACTTCGACAGCAGCTCCGACGGCAGGAACGGTGATCCGGGTTTCCGTTTCAACAACAACAACGGTTTCGCCAAGAACCCGGGCGAGGTCGATAACAAGACCTGGAGCGCCATGTTCACCTACACCCTGGGTGGCAACGCCTTCCTGCTCGGTCATCAACGCGTCAGCGATGACGGTGGTTTTGTCTACTTGAACCAAGGCAACGTGGTCGATGGCAATGGCCGTCCGGAAGGGAACGGCGGCGCCAGCTTCTACCTGTTCACCGACTCCATGATCAACGGATTTGTTCGTGCCGGTGAAAACACCACTTTCGGCCAGTACTCCTATGACTTCGCGGCACTGGGTGTGCCGGGCCTGAAAACGTCGATCGCCTACCTGCACGGCGATGACATCAAGGCTACCAGCGGCAGCGGCCCTGACAGCTCCGAGTGGGAGCGCGACATGCGGATCGACTACACCATCCAGCAAGGTGCACTCAAAGGTTTCGGCGTAACGCTGCGTAACGGCGTCTACCGTGGCAGTGAAGTCTCCAACAACCCTGATGTTGACCAGACTCGCCTGATCTTCAACTACACCTACAGCTTCCTGTAACAAGCCTTGTGAAAAAGCCTCGCCGGTTGGCGGGGTTTTTTTGAGCTGATTTTTATATTCCATAATGATCTTTGTTGATTATTTATTATTCTTTTTAGTTTTTATTCATCCCGCTTAAAGTGCGCCTGTCCGACACTCATCCCTGAGCTCGGATTTGGCAGCTTCATCCCTCGACAATTGATCAGTTTCAGGAATCGGCCTTGCCGCCGATACCTCGGATCTGCCGTGGGAAGTCATATTCCACAGTGATATTAAAAAAACCAAAGAAATTCTTTTTGGCTTTAAGGCCATGTATCCTGCGGCCCGCCAAACGACCGGCCTAGACGGTTTGCCGCGAATTTATGCATTCAGGATCCCGGGCAATCGATTCGGGACCAGGAACATCAGAACTAGAAACGAGAGGAGCGAAACATGAACAAGTCCACCTTGGCCATGGCTGTGGCCGTCGGGGTATTGGCCCAGCAGGCAAACGCCGCGGGTTTCATCGAAGACAGCAAGGCAACACTGGGGCTGCGTAACTTCTACATCAACACCGACTACCGCGACGGTACCGGTCCCAACAAAAACGAAGAGTGGGGCCAAGGCTTCGATCTGCGTTTCATCTCCGGTTACACCCAAGGCACCGTCGGTTTCGGTATCGATGCGATCGGCCTGTTGGGCGTCAAGCTGGATTCGGGCGGCGGTACCAACGGCGCCACGGCGACCTCTTACGGCGGCACGGTTTTCCCGAGCAAATCCAATGGCGAGGCGGTAGATGATTTCTCCAGCCTGGGCCTGACCGCCAAAGCCAAGGTTTCCCAGACTGAACTGAAGCTGGGCACCCTGCAGCCGAAAAACCCGGTAATCGTGACCAACGATGGTCGCCTGCTGCCGCAAACCTGGCAGGGTGGCCAGATCACTTCCGCCGAGATCAAGGACCTGTCGCTGGTCGGTGGTCAGATCGAAGCCGTTAAAGGCCGTAACTCCAGCAACAACGATCAAATGTCGATTTCCGGTGCGAACACTCGCGGTACCAAGTTCCGCGACAGCAACAAGTTCATCTATGCCGGCGGCGACTACAAGATCACCAAGGACCTGACGGCCCAGTACTACTACGGCAAGCTGGAAGAGTTCTACAAGCAGCACTTCCTGGGTCTGGTTCACAACTGGGCAATCGGCCCGGGCGTGTTGAAGTCGGATTTCCGTTATTTCAACAGCTCTGATGATGGTGCCAACGGTCACGACCCGCTGTACTTCACCACTGGCAACTACAACGCGCCAAACGGCAAAGGCAAGGTCGACAACAACCTGTACAGCGGCCTGTTCCTGTATTCGGTTGCCGGTCATACCTTCGGTGGCGGTTACCAGGTCAGCAACGGCAGCAGTGACTTCCCTTGGCTGAATCAGGGTGACGGTTCGTCGAACTACACCATCACCGATTCGCAAATCCAGAAGTTCGGCCGTGCCGGCGAGAAAACCTGGCAAGCACGTTACTCGTTCGACTTCGCCAAGGTCGGCGTGCCTGGCCTGACCGCGGGTCTGGTGTATCTGCACGGCGACAGCATCGATACCGTCAACGCCAAAGGTGGCCAGGCGGCCAACGGTGCTTCCGAGTGGGAGCGTGACCTGAGTGTTGCCTACGTGGTGCAGGAAGGTCCGTTGAAGAACCTGGGTCTGGCGTGGAAAAACGCGACCTGGCGCACCGATCTGCCGAACACCCGTTCGCAGGACGAAAACCGCCTGATCGTCAGCTATTCGATTCCGCTGCTGTAATAGCGCTCGCGTAACCGATGCAAAAAAGCCCCGCCCGGTATTGCACCGGGCGGGGCTTTTACATGTTCAGGACGGGTTCACCCCCGTAATCCCGTCCTGAAGTTCCCTCTTTGCAGCAACTCAAGGCCTTCTCGAACCTCGTGGTCGATCTTCGACGGGTTGTGCGTGCTCGTCCAGTGAACAGATCTTTAATATTTCTTAATGATCTAAATAAATCGATATTTATTCTTTTTCATAGATAAAAAACACAGGCACAGTTGAACCCATCAAGCACTCACAAGGAGCAGCACCATGGGTCTCAGACTTGGCGATATCGCCCCCGATTTCGAACAGAACTCCAGCGCCGGCATCATCCGTTTCCACCAGTGGCTGGGCGATAGCTGGGGCGTGCTGTTTTCCCATCCGGCGGATTTCACGCCGGTATGCACCACCGAACTGGGTTTCACCGCCAGACTCAAGGATGAGTTCGCGGCACGCGGTGTCAAGGCTATCGCACTGTCCGTGGACCCTGTGGAGTCGCATCACAGATGGATCGAGGACATCAATGAGACGCAGAGTACCGTGGTCAACTTTCCGATCCTGGATGACGCCGACCGCAAGGTCTCGGACCTCTACGACCTGATCCATCCCAACGCCAACGACACCCTGACCGTGCGTTCGCTGTTCGTGATCGATCCGAACAAAAAGGTTCGGTTGACGATTACCTACCCGGCGAGCACCGGGCGCAATTTCAATGAAATCCTGCGGGTGATCGACTCGCTGCAACTCACCGACAACTACAAGGTGGCCACGCCGGCCAACTGGCAGGACGGTGATGAAGTGGTGATCGTGCCATCACTCAAGGATGAAGAGGAAATCAAACAGCGTTTTCCCAAGGGCTATCGTGCCGTCAAGCCTTACTTGCGCCTGACGCCGCAGCCGAACCGTTGAAGATCAAAAGATCGCCGCCAATCCCTGTAGGAGCTGCCGCAGGCTGCGATCTTTTCAAGATACCCACAGAGCAGGGGATTTCAGGCCGTTTCGACGGCCTTTTTTTTTGCCCGAATGAAGTCGATTTGTATATCTCTATAAAGCATAACCAAATGAATAAATATGATTTATGGATATATGAATCTGCTGTTAAGGTCACTCCATCGAAGCGAGATCGCAAACCGCGAATCGCCAACACCGCTCAAGGAATCGTCTGAATGTTGGTCGTCTCACTCGGAGGCAGTCCCAGTCAGCGCTCCCGTTCCGGGGTGCTGCTGGACCGCTCCAAGCGTTGGTTGCAAGAACAGGGCGTGGAGGTGGTGAGTTATCAGGTACGGGACTTCCCGGCCGAAGACTTGCTGCATGCACGCTTCGACAGCCCGAAGGTCATTGACCTGCTGCAGCAGATTGAAAACGCCGATGGCCTGCTGATCGCTACACCGGTGTACAAGGCTTCGTTCTCCGGCGCATTGAAAACCGTGCTGGATCTGCTGCCCGAACGCGCCCTGAGCCACAAGGTGGTGTTGCCGATGGCAACCGGCGGCAGCATCGCCCACATGCTGGCGGTGGACTACGCGCTCAAGCCGGTGCTGTCGGCGTTGAAAGCCCAGGAAATGCTCCACGGGATTTTCGCCGTCGACAGCCAGATCGCTTACGGCGAAGGCAGCGCCCTGGCGCAGTTGGCGCCGGAGCTGGAGCAACGGCTGAATGAATCGCTGGAGCTGTTTCTCAGCGCCATGGCACGACGGCCCAAGCCGCTTGATCCGAACCTGTTGAATGAACGTTTGTTGAGTGCTCGCTGGAGCATATGAGCTCCACTGAACATTAGCCCCACCCGAAAATTGAAGTACTGGCCTTACTCGCCCGCCAACGGGCAAGCAGGTGCAGCCAAAACCCAACTGCAAAAAGGAGAGCGCCATGCGCCCTGTCATTTTGCGTCGTGGTCTGGTCGCTCTGTTTGCTGCGGCTGTCACCTTCGGCGCCATTACTCAAGCCCAGGCCGAGACGCTACGAATCGGTTATCAGAAATACGGCACCCTGGTGCTGCTCAAAGCCAAGGGCACCCTGGAAAAACGTCTCGCCGCCCAAGGCGTGGACGTGCAATGGACTGAGTTCCCCGGTGGCCCGCAACTGCTGGAAGGCTTGAACGTCGGCTCCATCGACTTCGGCGTTACCGGCGAAACCCCTCCCGTGTTCGCCCAAGCGGCCGGCGCCGATCTGCTTTACGTCGCCTACGAACCGCCAGCGCCGCACAGTGAGGCGATCCTTGTGCCGAAGGGCTCGCCGATCAAGTCGGTGGCAGAGCTCAAGGGCAAGAAGGTCGTGCTCAACAAGGGCTCCAACGTGCACTACCTGCTGGTGCGTGCACTGGAAGACGCCGGCCTCAAGTACACCGACATCCAGACCGTATTCCTGCCGCCAGCCGATGCCCGCGCTGCGTTCGAGCGTGGCAGTGTCGACGCCTGGGTCATCTGGGACCCGTACCAGGCCGCCGCCGAACAACAGTTGCAAGCGCGCACCCTGCGCGATGGCCAGGGCATCGTCGACAACCATCAGTTCTACCTGGCGACCAAACCCTACGCGCAAAAAAATCCCGAGGTGATCAAGACCCTGGTGGAAGAAGTGCGCGCGGTCGGCGAGTGGTCCAGGGCCAATCCTGAAGACGTGACCCAGCAAGTCTCGCCACTGCTCGGCCTGTCGGCGGACATCACCCGCACTTCGGTGAAACGCCAGGGCTACGGCGCGTTGTTCCTGACTCCGGAAGTGGTCGCGGCGCAGCAGAAAATCGCCGACACCTTCTACCAGCTCAAGCTGATTCCAAAGCAATTGAGCATCAAAGACGTGATCTGGACGCCGCCGGCAGCCGTTGCGAAAGCCCAATAATTCTATCCCCCAAGGAGACCACTCCATGAGCCTCAATATCTTCTGGTTCCTGCCTACCCACGGCGACGGCCATTACCTTGGCACCGCTGAAGGCGCACGCGCCGTTGACCACGGTTACCTGCAACAAGTCGCGCAAGCGGCGGACCGACTGGGTTTCGGCGGTGTGCTGATTCCCACCGGCCGCTCCTGCGAAGATTCGTGGCTGGTGGCGGCGTCGCTGATCCCGGTGACCCAGCGTTTGAAATTCCTTGTCGCCCTGCGCCCCGGGATCATTTCCCCGACGGTAGCGGCGCGTCAGGCCGCGACCCTGGATCGTCTGTCTGGCGGCCGCGCGCTGTTCAACCTGGTGACCGGCGGTGATCCGGAAGAGTTGGCCGGCGATGGTCTGTTCCTCAGCCACGAAGAACGCTACCAGGCTTCCGTGGAGTTCACCCGTATCTGGCGCCGCGTGCTGGAAGGCGAAACTGTTGATTACGACGGCCAGCACATCAGCGTGAAGGGCGCGAAACTGCTCTATCCACCGATCCAGCAGCCGCGCCCGCCGCTGTACTTCGGCGGCTCTTCGGATGCCGCGCAAGACCTGGCTGCCGAACAAGTGGAAATGGTCCTGACCTGGGGCGAGCCGCCGGCCGCCGTGGCGGAAAAAATCGAACAGGTCCGCGCCAAGGCCGCGAAGCTCGGACGCACCGTGCGCTTTGGCATTCGCCTGCATGTGATCGTGCGTGAAACCAACGATGAGGCCTGGAAAGCCGCGGATCGACTGATCTCCCATCTCGACGACGACACCATCGCTCGTGCCCAGGCGTCGCTGGCGCGCTTCGATTCGGTCGGTCAACAACGCATGGCCGCATTGCATGGCGGCAGCCGCGACAAGCTGGAAGTCAGCCCGAACCTGTGGGCCGGTGTCGGCCTGGTGCGTGGCGGTGCCGGTACGGCGCTGGTGGGCGATGGCCCGACGGTGGCCGCCCGCGTGAAGGAGTACGCGGACCTCGGCATCGACACCTTTATTTTCTCCGGTTATCCACACCTGGAAGAGTCGTACCGAGTCGCCGAACTGCTGTTCCCGCACCTCGATGTCGAGCGTCCTGAACTGCCGAAAAGTGCGGGCTACGTGAGTCCGTTCGGCGAGATGGTCGCCAACGACATTCTGCCCAAAGCCGCGTCCCAGAGCTGAGGCGCGGTCATGAAGAAAATCATCCACAGTCTCGCGCCCTGGGCGTTGCCGGTGTTGTTGCTGGCGGTGTGGCAGTTGAGTGTGTCGGCGGGCTGGTTGTCGACACGGATTCTGCCGGCGCCGGTTGCCGTGATCGAAGCTGGCGTGAGCCTGGTGCGCAGCGGCGAAATCTGGACGCACCTGGCGATCAGTGGCTGGCGTGCCGCGCTGGGCTTCACCATCGGTGGCGGCATCGGTTTGACCTTGGGTTTCATCACTGGCCTGTCGAAGTGGGGCGAACGCTTGCTCGACAGTTCGGTGCAGATGATCCGCAACGTGCCGCACCTGGCGCTGATTCCGCTGGTGATCCTGTGGTTCGGCATCGATGAGTCGGCAAAGATTTTCCTGGTGGCGCTGGGCACGCTGTTCCCGATTTACCTCAACACCTATCACGGCATCCGCAACGTCGACCCGGCGCTGGTGGAGATGGCACGCAGCTATGGCCTGACCGGCTTCAGCCTGTTCTGGCAGGTGATCCTGCCGGGGGCGCTGCCTTCGATTCTGGTTGGCGTTCGCTTCGCCCTGGGCTTCATGTGGCTGACGTTGATCGTCGCGGAAACCATCTCCGCCAGTTCCGGCATCGGTTATCTGGCGATGAATGCCCGGGAGTTCTTACAGACCGACGTGGTGGTGCTGGCGATTTTGCTCTACGCGGTGCTCGGCAAACTGGCCGACCTCGCGGCCCGTGGACTTGAGCGTGTGTGGTTGCGCTGGCACCCGGCGTATCAGGTTGCCAAGGGAGGTGCGGCATGATCGCGGAACAACCTCCACGCCTGCTGCGCGGCATTCCGCTCGCGGTACGCAAGCTGCAAAAAACCTTTGGCTCGCGGCAGGTGCTGCGCGAGATCGACCTGCACATTCCGGCGGGCCAGTTTGTCGCCGTGGTGGGGCGTAGCGGTTGCGGCAAAAGCACCTTGCTGCGATTGCTCGCCGGCCTTGACCGGCCCACCGGTGGTGAATTGCTCGCCGGTGCCGCCCCATTGAGCGATGCGCGGGAGGACACGCGGCTGATGTTCCAGGAAGCGCGTTTGCTGCCGTGGAAAAAGATCATCGACAACGTCGGTCTGGGCCTCAAGGGCAACTGGCGGCCGCAAGCGCTTGAAGCCTTGGACGCGGTGGGCCTGGCCGACCGCGCCAACGAGTGGCCGGCAGCGTTGTCCGGTGGACAGAAGCAACGCGTGGCTTTGGCCCGTGCGTTGATTCATCAGCCGCGCCTGCTGTTGCTCGACGAACCCTTGGGTGCGCTGGATGCCCTGACCCGAATTGAAATGCAGCAACTGATCGAACGGCTCTGGCAGCAGCACGGCTTTACGGTGTTGCTGGTGACCCATGACGTCAGTGAAGCGGTGGCGATTGCCGATCGGGTGATCCTGATCGAAGACGGTGAAGTCGGCCTCGACCTGCACGTGGAACTGCCGCGCCCTCGAGTGCGCGGCTCCCATCGGCTGGCGGCGCTGGAAACCGAAGTCCTCAATCGCGTGCTGGCACTGCCCGGCCAGCCACCGGAGCCGGAACCTGTTTCACCCTTGCCTACGCAATTGCGCTGGGCTCAATAACTCAAGTCTTACCCAACGACAGGAATCAACATCATGACTATCAAGGCCATCAACGTTCGCAACCAGTTCAAAGGCTCCATCAAGGAAATCGTCCTCGGCGACGTGCTGTCGGAAATCGACGTGCAGACCGCTTCCGGCATCGTCACTTCGGTGATCACCACGCGCTCGGTGAAAGAGCTGGAACTGGCGGTGGGCAGTGAAGTGATTGCGTTTGTGAAATCCACCGAGGTGTCGATCGCCAAGTTGTAAGTCACATGCGTAAACAACAACCCCGAAGGGTTTGAGCCCTTCGGGTTTTTTTGTGCGTGTGATTCATCGGGATCGGTGGTGCGGCCTTCGCGAGCAGGCCAGTAAGGCCAATCAAGAAATCAGGATGGAATGCCGCGCTTGGGCAAGTATGGCGGTAGATAAAGCCCCACATAAGCATCAAACACCCGCATCCCTTCCTCGGCCATGCGCGGCGTAATCTGCCCGTGCTGCTGCACCGAGCGCGCATACACCCGGTCGCCAAGCTCCATGGCCAGGGCGAACACATCGACATCACCCGGCAGCGTCGGCAGTTCGAAGTGGTGATCGAACAGCTTGTGCATCAACTCGCCCAGTTCGAGGTCGTGCTGGCGGTCGGCCTGGGTGACTTCGGTCAGGCCGTGCTGGGCCAGAATGAGTTGGCGGGCGGCGGCGTCCTCTGCGTAGATGTCGAGCATGCGTTGTTCCACCAGGCGTGACAGGTCGCGCCAGCTGCCGAGGGCGTGATGATCGATGGGTGCTTGCAGGCAGGCGCGGAAGGCCGCATGGACGTCGGCGGTCAAGGCTTCGAGTAATGCCGGCACGCTGGCGAAGAAATGGTAGACCGAGGAGGGCGGAATATCCGCGCGCTCGGCGACACTGTAGATCGACAGACTGGCCACGCCCTCGGCGGCCAACAGCGTGCGGGCCGCATCGAGTATCGAATCGATCCGGGCCTGGCTGCGTGCGCGGGGTTTGCGGGGGGTGGCTACGCGTGTCATTGGAGTCTCCTGCGGGGCAGGGGGCATTGTACGAGTCGGGTTGTGTGTTGTCTGCCCGGACGCCTTCGCGAGCAAGCCCGCTCCCACATTTGGCCCTTGGTGAACATGAGTTTGTGTACAGCGCAGCTCCAGTGTGGGAGCGGGCTTGCTCGCGAAGCAGGCGACTCGGTCCAACTGAAATTACCCATAAAAAAACGCCGCAGGCTTCAGCAGCCGGCGGCGTTGTGTTTACTGCAACCGCTTACACGGTATGCAGGTACCAGTTGTACTCGAGGTCGGAGATGGAGTGTTCGAACTCCTCCAGCTCGCTCTCTTTACAGGCCACGAAGATATCGATGTATTTCGGATCGATGTACTTGGCCATGACTTCGCTGTCGTCCAGCTCGCGCAGTGCATCACGCAGGTTGTTCGGCAGGCTTTGCTCGTTTTGCTCGTAGCTGTTGCCTTCGACCGGAGCGCCAGGTTCGACCTTGTTGACCAGACCGTGGTGCACGCCTGCCAGGACCGAAGCCATCAGCAGGTACGGGTTGGCATCGGCGCCGGCCACACGGTGTTCGATGCGTACGGCATCGGCGGAACCGGTCGGCACGCGAATCGCTACGGTACGGTTGTCCAGGCCCCAGCACGGCGAGTTCGGCACGTAGAACTGTGCGCCGAAACGACGGTAGGAGTTGACGTTCGGGCAGAGGAAAGCCATCTGCGCCGGTAGGGTCTCGAGCACACCGCCGATCGCGTGACGCAGTGCGGCGTTCTGCTCGGGATCCTCGCTGGCAAAAATGTTCTTGCCGTCTTTGTCGAGAATCGAGATGTGGACGTGCAGACCATTACCCGCCTGGCCTGGGTAAGGCTTGGCCATGAAGGTGGTGTCCATTTCATGGTCGTAGGCGATGTTCTTGATCAGGCGCTTGAGCAGGACCGCGTAGTCGCAGGCCTTGATCGGATCGGCCACGTGGTGCAGGTTCACTTCGAACTGCGCCGGGGCACTTTCCTTGACGATGGCGTCGGCCGGAATGCCTTGCTCTTTGGCACCTTCCAGAATGTCCTGGAGGCAGTCGACGTATTCGTCGAGGTCGTCGATCAGGTAGACCTGGGTCGAGTGCGGACGTTTGCCGGAAACCGGCGAGCGAGGTGGTTGCGGACGACCGTTCACGTTCTCCTGATCGATCAGGTAGAACTCCAGTTCGAACGCGGCGCAGATGGTCAGGCCCATTTCGTCGAACTTGCGCACCACATTGGCCAGCACTTCACGCGGGTCGGCGAAGAAGGGTTCGCCTTCGAGTTCGTGCATGGTCATCAACAGTTGCGCGGTCGGGCGCTTCTGCCATGGCTCGTTGCACAGGGTATCGGGGATTGGATAGCAGATTCGGTCAGCATCACCGATGTCCAGGCCCAGGCCGGTGCTTTCCACCGTCGAGCCGTTGATATCCAGAGCAAATAGAGAGGCCGGCAGGTTGATGCCTTTCTCGTAAACCTTGTGGAGGCTGGTGCGTTCGATGCGCTTGCCGCGCACCACACCATTCATATCCGCAATCAGAAGGTCAACGTACAGAACCTCAGGATGTTCCTTAAGGAACGCGTTCGCTTCGTTAAGCTGAACGGCACGCGGGGGTACCGACATGATGCAACACCTTTGTTGTTAAAAATATCAATCATTGATCTTTTCTGGTTTCAGTCAACCCGAACGGCATGCCGAAGTCAAGCGAGGCCTTTTTTGCCCTAAAAAAGCACCCGTGTGGCTTTTTTGAGGCACTTTGGGGCGTTTTTATGCCCTTGGCCTCTATGGCGCCCGCAGGCTTGAGCGGGCCGTGTTGTATTTTTTACGGGGGTGTTGTGTAAAAAAATGAACAAGGCTAAGCTCGAATCAAACCCATAACAGCAATAATACCGGGGTGCTTCATGTCTCGCCTGCCGATAATCGGCGTCACCGACTGCTCAAGACAGCTCGGTCGGCATGTTTATCACATCAGTGATGACACGACCGTCCGTTCCGTGGTCTCGGCGCTTGCGGTGATCCTCCCATCCGCGACGGTTCAACCGTCCCCGTCCGATATTCTGGACGGTCGCGATGGCACCCCCATTACGGTTACTCCATTCAATATAGAACCGATTCACAATAGCGGCCTGACCATCGTTCGGGGCATCGCTCGTGGTTCTGCACGCCCGGCCTCTGCGGCAGTGTTGGCAAACACGATAATCTGCCGCGCAAACGCTCTACAACGCGACGCCGATGCGTCAAACAACGCCTGACCTTAAAAGGGTCAGACAACTCAAGCCTAGAGGCATTTATGAGTAACAACCTCGACCAGCTCACCGATTGGTTGAAAAACCACAAGATCACAGAAGTCGAATGCATGATCGCCGACTTGACCGGGATTACCCGGGGCAAGATTTCGCCGACCAACAAATTCATCGCCGAAAAAGGCATGCGCCTGCCAGAAAGCGTTCTGCTGCAGACCGTGACCGGCGATTACGTCGAAGACGACATCTATTACGAACTGCTCGACCCGGCCGACATCGACATGATCTGCCGTCCCGACCAGAGTGCGGTGTACCTGGTGCCGTGGGCCATCGAGCCGACCGCCATCGTTATCCACGATACCTACGACAAGCAAGGCAACCCGATCGAGCTGTCGCCGCGCAATGTGCTCAAGAAAGTCCTGAAACTCTATTCCGACAAAGGCTGGCAGCCCATCGTGGCGCCGGAAATGGAGTTTTACCTGACCAAGCGCAGTGACGACCCGGACTACCCGCTGCAGCCGCCGATCGGCCGCTCCGGTCGCCCGGAAACCGGTCGCCAGTCGTTCTCCATTGAAGCGGCGAACGAGTTCGATCCGCTGTTCGAAGACGTCTACGACTGGTGTGAACTGCAGGACCTGGACCTCGACACGCTGATCCACGAGGACGGCACGGCGCAGATGGAAATCAACTTCCGTCACGGCGATGCCCTGTCCCTGGCCGACCAGATCCTGGTGTTCAAGCGCACCATGCGCGAGGCCGCGCTCAAGCACAACGTGGCCGCGACCTTCATGGCCAAGCCGATGACCGGCGAGCCGGGCAGCGCCATGCACTTGCACCAGAGCATCATCGACATCGAGACCGGCAGGAACATTTTCTCCAATGAAGACGGGACCATGAGCCAGTTGTTCCTGCACCACATCGGTGGCTTGCAGAAACTCATTCCCGAGCTGTTGCCGCTGTTCGCCCCCAACGTCAACTCGTTCCGCCGCTTCCTGCCCGATACCTCGGCGCCGGTGAACGTGGAGTGGGGCGAAGAGAACCGCACCGTGGGCCTGCGGGTCCCGGATGCCGGGCCGAATAACCGTCGGGTGGAAAACCGCCTGCCGGGCGCCGATGCCAACCCGTACCTGGCGATTGCCGCGAGCCTGCTCTGCGGGTACATCGGTATGGTCGAAGGCCTGAACCCGAGTGCGCCGGTGGTAGGGCGTGGCTATGAACGCCGCAACCTGCGCCTGCCCCTGACCATCGAAGACGCACTGGAGCGCATGGAAAACAGCGCGATCATCGAGCGCTACCTGGGCAAAAATTTCATCACTGGCTACGTCGCGGTCAAGCGGGCCGAGCATGAAAACTTCAAGCGCGTGATCAGTTCGTGGGAAAGGGAATTCCTGCTCTTTGCCGTCTGATACGCCGGGCGCCGCCGCAGTTGAGCGGCGCCTTCACCTGATTTTTTTTAGGAGATTCACATGACCAGCAACAACCCGCAAACCCGTGAATGGCAAACCCTGAGCAACGATCACCACCTGGCCCCGTTCAGCGACTTCAAGCAGCTGAAAGAGAAAGGCCCGCGGATCATCACCAATGCCAAGGGCGTTTACCTCTGGGACAGCGAAGGCAACAAGATCCTCGACGGCATGGCCGGCCTGTGGTGTGTCGCGATTGGTTATGGTCGCGATGAACTGGCCGATGCCGCCAGTAAGCAGATGCGCGAGCTGCCTTACTACAACCTGTTCTTCCAGACGGCGCACCCGCCGGTACTGGAACTGGCCAAGGCCATCGCCGACATCGCGCCGCAAGGCATGAACCATGTGTTCTTCACCGGTTCCGGCTCTGAAGGCAACGACACCATGCTGCGCATGGTTCGTCACTATTGGGCGATCAAGGGCCAGCCGAAGAAAAAAGTCATCATCAGCCGCAAGAACGGCTATCACGGTTCCACCGTGGCCGGCGCGAGCCTGGGTGGCATGACGTACATGCATGAACAGGGCGACTTGCCGATCCCGGGTATCGTCCACATTGCCCAGCCGTACTGGTTCGCCGAAGGCGGCGACATGACCCCGGAAGAATTCGGTGTGTGGGCGGCCAATCAGCTGGAAGAAAAGATTCTGGAAGTCGGCGTCGACAACGTCGGTGCCTTTATTGCCGAGCCGATCCAGGGCGCCGGTGGCGTGATCATTCCGCCAGACACCTACTGGCCGCGCATCAAGGAAATCCTCGCCAAGTACGACATCCTGTTCGTGGCTGACGAAGTGATTTGCGGTTTCGGTCGTACCGGCGAGTGGTTCGGCAGCGATTTCTACGGCCTCAAGCCCGACATGATGACCATCGCCAAGGGCCTGACCTCGGGCTACATCCCGATGGGCGGCCTGATCGTGCGTGATGAAGTGGTGGACGTGCTCAACGAAGGCGGCGACTTCAACCACGGCTTCACGTACTCCGGTCACCCGGTGGCGGCTGCGGTGGCGCTGGAAAACATCCGCATCATGCGCGACGAGAAAATTATCGAGCGCGTCCATGCAGAAACGGCACCGTATTTGCAAAAGCGTCTGCGGGAACTGAACGATCACCCGCTGGTGGGTGAAGTTCGCGGGGTCGGTTTGTTGGGGGCCATCGAACTGGTCCAGGACAAGGCCACGCGCAAGCGTTACGAGGGCAAGGGCGTCGGCATGATCTGCCGTCAGTTCTGCTTCGACAACGGCCTGATCATGCGCGCCGTCGGCGACACCATGATCATCGCTCCGCCACTGGTGATTACACCGGCGGAAATCGATGAACTGGTGACCAAGGCTCGCAAGTGTCTTGACCTGACCCTGAGTGCATTGCAGGGCTAAGTGCTAGGCTCTGAGCGGAAGTCCGAAGTTCTGCATATGAAGTAGGAACTTTCGCTCAGAACTGTCAGAAAGCGTGGCCGTTTCCTTGAAAGACCGATGTGGATCTTGCCAGACTAGCCGCGGTTCCAGTTGCCCGGGTTCGGTCGCTGAACAAGTGGTTCAAAAAAGAAAAATTTGGAGCATTACGCATGAAGGCACTAGGTAAAAAGCTCGCTGGCAAGACTCTGCTTGCCATGTCCGTGATGGGTTTGATGGCGGGCGCGGTTCAGGCCGATGACAAAGTACTGCACGTGTACAACTGGTCCGACTACATCGCACCGGACACCGTCAAGAAGTTTGAAGACGAGTCGGGCATCAAGGTTGTCTATGACGTCTTCGACAGCAACGAAACCCTGGAAGCCAAGTTGCTGGCAGGCAAGTCCGGCTACGACATCGTCGTACCGTCGAACAACTTCCTGGCCAAGCAGATCAAGGCTGGCGTCTACCAGAAGCTGGACAAGTCCAAGTTGCCTAACTGGAAGAACCTGAACACCGACCTGCTCAAGGCCGTTTCCGTGAGCGACCCGGGCAACGAACACGCCTTCCCGTACATGTGGGGTTCGATCGGTATTGGTTTCAACGCCGAGAAGGTCAAGGCGGCACTGGGTGCCGACGCACCGGTCGATTCCTGGGACCTGATCTTCAAGCCTGAAAACGCCGCCAAGCTGAAAGCGTGTGGTATCAGCCTGCTGGACTCGCCAACCGAGATGATTCCGGTGGCGCTGCACTACCTGGGCCTGCCAACCGACAGCCAGAAGAAAGAAGACATCGACAAGGCTGAAGCGCTGATCATGAAGGTCCGTCCTTCGATCGCCTACTTCCACTCCTCCAAGTACATCTCCGACCTGGCCAACGGCAACATCTGTGTGGCCGTGGGTTACTCGGGTGACATTTACCAGGCCAAATCCCGCGCTGCCGAAGCCGGTGACAAGGTGAAGGTCAGCTACAACATTCCGAAAGAAGGTGCCGGCAGCTTCTACGACATGGTCGCCATCCCTAAAGATGCCGAAAACGTCGAAGGCGCCTACAAGTTCATGACCTTCCTGCAGAAGCCGGAAATCATGGCTGAAATCACCAACGCCGTACGTTTCCCGAACGGTAACGCGGCTGCAACTGCGCTGGTCGACAAAGACATCACCAGCGACCCGGGCGTTTACCCGCCGGCGGACGTGCTGGCCAAGCTGTACGCGATTGCCGACTTGCCGGCCGCGACCCAGCGGATCATGACCCGCAGCTGGACCAAGATCAAATCGGGTAAATAAGTAAAACCCTGTAGGAGCGAGCCTGCTCGCGATGAACCGGAGAGCACCGCGGGGTGTCAGGCACCCCGCGTCATCGTTGACGACATCGCGAGCAGGCTCGCTCCTACAGATATCTGTACAAAAGTTTTGCTGGAACGGTTTTTCGAGGGTAAGTTGCGCGCCGGTTTTGTTGCCGGGCAACCACGGTTGTCATGTAACGCGGGGCAACTTGGGCCCAACTAATTTCAGAGGACCTCCACGTGCCTATTTTTTCTTTGTTGCGCAATGCCATGCTGGTCGGCGCCGGGCTGACGATTGCCGTCAGTGTCCAGGCCGCCGGTACCGTGCATATTTATAACTGGTCGGACTACATCGGCGAGACCACCCTGGCCGACTTCCAGAAAGAGACCGGGATCAAGCCGGTTTATGACGTTTTCGATTCCAACGAAACCCTGGAAGGCAAGTTGCTGGCCGGGCGTACCGGCTACGACGTGGTCGTGCCGTCGAACCACTTCCTCGGCAAACAGATCAAGGCCGGGGCATTCCAGAAGCTCGACAAGTCGCAGCTGCCGAACTATTCGAACCTCGACCCGGTGCTGCTCAAGCGCCTGGAGCAGAACGATCCGGGCAACCTGTACGCCGTGCCGTACCTGTGGGGCACCAACGGCATCGGTTACAACGTCGACAAGGTCAAGGCTGTGCTGGGCGTCGATACGATTGATTCGTGGGGCGTGCTGTTCGAGCCGGAGAACATCAAGAAACTGCAAAGTTGTGGCGTCGCGTTCCTCGATTCCGCCGATGAAATGATGCCGACAGTGCTCAACTACATGGGCCTGAACGCTAACAGCACTGATCCCAAGGATTACGAAAAGGCCACCGCCAAGTTGCTTGCCGTGCGCCCTTACGTGACCTACTTCCACTCCTCCAAGTACATCGCGGACCTGGCCAACGGCGATATCTGCGTGGCGATCGGTTTCTCCGGCGACATCTTCCAGGCCAAGAACCGCGCCGAAGAAGCCAAGAAAGGCGTGAACATCGCCTACTCGATCCCGAAAGAGGGCGGTGCGCTCTGGTTCGACATGCTGGCGATTCCGAAGGACTCGGCCAACGTCAAGCAGGCTCACGCCTTCATCAACTATTTGCTGAAGCCTGAGGTCATCGCTCAGGTCAGTGATTACGTCGGCTACGCCAACCCGAACCCCGGGTCGGACAAACTGATGGAACAGTCCATTCGCACCGATGAAGCGGTTTATCCACCGCAAGAGGTGCTCGACAAGACCTACGTGTCGGTCGAGTTACCGCCGAATATTCAACGCTTGATGACCCGCAGCTGGACCAAGGTCAAGTCGGGTAAATAGCTTCAAGGCTCAAACTATCCAAGGTTGGCTCACCTTGAGCGACCTGCACTCTTTTTTTTGGGAGTTTCGTAAATGGCAGTTGCCTCCGGCGCCTATAAGAAAGCCCTCGAGGGCGACCAGCAACCTAAACAGGTGCTGGTCAAAATCGACCGGGTCACGAAGAAGTTCGACGAGACGATTGCCGTGGACGACGTGTCCCTGGAAATCAAGAAGGGCGAGATCTTCGCCCTGCTCGGCGGCTCGGGATCGGGCAAGTCCACATTGCTGCGCATGCTCGCAGGTTTCGAACGGCCCACGGAGGGGCGCATTTTCCTCGATGGCGTAGACATCACCGACATGCCGCCCTACGAGCGGCCGATCAACATGATGTTCCAGTCCTACGCCTTGTTCCCGCACATGACCGTGGCGCAGAACATCGCGTTCGGCCTCAAGCAGGACAAACTGCCTGCCGCCGAAGTCGATGCGCGGGTGGCCGACATGCTCAAGCTGGTGCAGATGAGCCAGTACGCCAAGCGCAAGCCGCATCAGTTGTCCGGCGGCCAGCGTCAGCGTGTGGCCCTGGCCCGTTCCCTGGCCAAGCGACCGAAGCTGCTGCTGCTCGACGAACCGATGGGCGCCCTGGACAAGAAGCTGCGTTCGCAAATGCAGCTGGAGCTGGTGGAGATCATCGAGCGCGTGGGCGTGACCTGCGTCATGGTGACCCACGACCAGGAAGAGGCCATGACCATGGCCGAGCGCATCGCGATCATGCACCTGGGCTGGATCGCCCAGATCGGCAGCCCGATCGACATCTACGAAACCCCGACCAGCCGCCTGGTCTGTGAATTCATCGGTAACGTGAACATCTTCGAAGGCGAAGTGATCGACGACGCCGAAGGCCATGCGATCATTACCTGCAAAGACCTGGATCGTCAGATCTACGTCGGCCACGGCATCAGCACTTCGGTGCAGGACAAGTCGGTCACCTACGCGATCCGTCCGGAAAAACTGCTGGTCACCGCCGACATGCCGACCTGCCAGTACAACTGGTCCAGCGGCAAGGTGCACGACATCGCCTACCTGGGCGGGCACTCGGTGTTCTACGTCGAGCTGCCAAGCGGCAAGCTGGTGCAGTCGTTCGTGGCCAACGCCGAACGTCGCGGGCAGCGTCCGACCTGGGGTGATCAGGTCTACGTGTACTGGGAAGACGACAGCGGCGTGGTGCTCCGCTCATGAACATGCGCAAATTCAAGCGTCGACTCAATCGAATAATTCCCGGTGGCCGTCAGATGGTCATCGGGGTTCCCTTCATCTGGCTGTTCCTGTTCTTCATGCTGCCGTTCTTCATCGTCTTGAAGATCAGCTTCGCCGAAGCGGACGTGGCCATTCCTCCCTACACCGAAATCTACAGCTACGCCGAGCAGAAGCTGCAGTTGCTGCTTAACCTGGGCAACTACGCGATGCTGGCCGGTGACGAGCTGTACATCGCCGCTTATCTCGGCTCGTTGAAGATGGCGCTGTTCAGCACCATTCTCTGCCTGCTGATCGGCTACCCGATGGCCTACGGCATCTCCGTTGCCCGCAAGGAAGTGCAGACGGTGCTGGTGCTGCTGATCATGATGCCGACCTGGACCGCGATCCTGATCCGCGTGTATGCGTGGATGGGCATCCTCAGCAACAACGGCCTGCTCAACGGTTTCCTGATGAGCATGGGCTGGATCAGCGAGCCGCTGCAGATCCTCAACACCAACCTGGCGGTCTACATCGGTGTGGTTTATTCCTACCTGCCGTTCATGATCCTGCCGCTGTACGCCAACCTGGTGAAGCATGACCAGAGCCTGCTGGAAGCCGCGTCCGACCTGGGTTCGAGCACCTTCAACAGCTTCTGGAAAATCACCGTGCCGCTGTCGAAAAACGGCATCATAGCCGGCTGCATGCTGGTGTTCATCCCGGTGGTGGGCGAGTTCGTGATCCCGGAACTGCTCGGCGGCCCGGAAACCCTGATGATCGGTAAAGTGCTCTGGCAAGAGTTCTTCAACAACCGTGACTGGCCGGTGGCGTCTGCCCTGGCGGTGGTGATGCTGGCGATCCTGATTGTGCCGATCATCCTGTTCAACCGCAGTCAGGCCAAGGAAATGGAGGGTAAAGAATGAAGCGCTTCCGTTTCTCCAGCCTGATGCTGGTAGTGGGCCTGTTGTTCATCTACCTGCCGATGCTGATCCTGGTGATCTATTCGTTCAACGCCTCGAAACTGGTGACGGTGTGGGGCGGCTGGTCGATCAAGTGGTACGTCGGCCTGCTCGACAACTCGCAACTGATGGGCTCGGTGGTGCGCTCGCTGGAAATCGCCTGCTACACGGCCGTCGCGGCGGTGGCACTGGGTACCCTGGCGGCGTTCGTCCTGACGCGTATTACGCGCTTCAAGGGCCGTACCCTGTTCGGTGGCCTGGTCACCGCGCCGCTGGTGATGCCTGAGGTGATCACCGGTCTGTCGCTGTTGCTGCTGTTCGTGGCCATGGCGCAGATGATCGGCTGGCCGCAGGAACGCGGCATCGTCACCATCTGGATCGCCCACACCACGTTCTGTGCCGCTTATGTGGCGGTGGTGGTTTCGGCGCGCTTGCGCGAGCTGGACCTGTCCATCGAAGAAGCGGCCATGGACCTGGGCGCGAAGCCGTGGAAGGTGTTCTTCCTGATCACCATCCCGATGATCGCGCCGTCGCTGGCGGCCGGCGGCATGATGTCGTTCGCCCTGTCGCTGGATGACCTGGTGCTGGCGAGCTTCGTGTCGGGCCCGGGGTCCACGACCCTGCCGATGGAAGTGTTCTCGGCGGTACGTCTGGGCGTGAAGCCCGAGATCAACGCCGTGGCCAGCCTGATCCTGTTGGCGGTGTCGATCGTGACCTTCCTGGTCTGGTTCTTCAGCCGTCGCGCCGAAGAAAGCCGCAAACGTGCGATCCAGCAAGCGATCGAAGAAGCGGCCGCCGATTCGTGGAAGCAACCGGACGTGCGTCGCGCACAGGCACCGGAAGCGGCCTGAGCCTGAAATCGGGTTGACCACAACTTTGTGGCCAACCCGACCCCCTGTGGGAGCGAGCTTGCTCGCGATAGCGGACTGACATTCAACATCGATGTTGACTGTGATGCCGCCATCGCGAGCAAGCTCGCTCCCACAGGTTCTTTGGCGGTCAGGCAATCCACGGGGATTGGCGAATGACCTCGACGAAATTCATCGGCTTGAATCCCGGCTCCTGATCCACCAGCACATCCGTTTTCACATTCCCGAACGTAGTCTGCGGACGATGACGCAAGCCATCGGCAAACGCGCAGATGATGCACTCCTTGAACCCCTCGCCCCGTGGGTGCGCATGCACCACCGCTTCACGCTGCACGCTGGAGAACGCCGCGTAGTCCATGCCCAGCACGTCCATCTCGACACCCGCCGTTACCAGTGCCACGGTGGGTCGCAAGTGTTGAGGAACGCCCGGTGTGGTGTGCAGGGCAATCGATAGCCAGACCTGCTCGATATCGTCGTCGCTCAGCCCGTAAGGCTTGAGAAATGCGGCTGCCGCATTGGCGCCATCGACTTCGAAGCGCTCGTTGTCGCTGCGGTGACCCTCCACCAGGCCCAGGTCATGGAACATCGCGCCGACGTACAGCAACTCCGGGTTGTAGGCCAATTGCTTGCGCTCACCGCTCAGGGCGCCGAACAGGAATACCCGACGCGAGTGGTGGTAGAGCAGGTCCGACTCGATGTCACGGATGTATTCGGTGGTGGCCTTGGCCAGCGCGCTGTCGGGGATCCTGATGCCGGCGATAGTGGTGCTCATGGAGTTTTCCTCGTCGTGAACGCCTGGGTGGCGCTGAGGGTTTCAGTCTGTTCCGCCCCCCGAAACCGGACAATCGCGCCATGGCTGCGATCCCGGCCAATGAGCATGCATATCGCGCCAACCTCGCTTGTTGCGCCTGGTTTGGCTAGGGTGCATGCAGACCCTGTAGGAGCAGCCGGGCGGCGCTCCGTTTGCTCGCGATGGTCGTCAACGATAACGCGGGGAACCTGATACCCCGCGGCGTCTTTGATTTCATCGCGAGCAAGCTCGCTCCTACAAAGGGAAGGTGCAATCAGATCCAAAGGAGGCGATTCACGTCATGAGTAAAACCATCGCCATCGTGGTCTTCGCCGGCGTCCAGTCGCTGGATGTCACCGGCCCCATGGATGTGTTTTCCGAGGCCAATCGATTCCTTGCCCCGCAGGATCACTATCGGCTGGAGGTGATCGGCGTCGAGCACGGGATGATGGCGTGCTCCAACGGTTTGGCACTCAATGCCCATCGGCATTTCAGCGAAGCGCTCGAGGTGTACGACTTGTTGTTGGTGGCTGGCGGGCCGCAATTGCCGTTCATGAGTTTCGGCGTGGCGTTCGACACCTGGCTGCGCGGGGCCTGCGGGCGGGCGCAACGGTTTGGCTCGATCTGCAATGGTGCGTTCATGCTCGCCCGCGCCGGGTTGCTGGAGGGGCGCACGGTCACCACGCATTGGCAGGACGCATCGAATCTGGCGGCGCTGTGTCCCTCGTCCCGGGTGGAAGCGGATCGACTGTACGTTGAGGACGGCGACCTGTTTACCTCGGCCGGGGTCACGGCGGGGATCGATCTGTCGTTGTATCTATTGGGCCGGGATCACGGGCCGGAAGTGGCACTGAATGTCGCCAAGCGGCTGGTGGTGTTCACCCAGCGTTCGGGCGGGCAGTCGCAGTTCAGCCCGTTCCTCACGCCCCACGCCGAACCGGACTCAGCGGTGGCGATGGTCCAGCATTACGTGCTGGCCAACCTGACGGGCGATTTAGCCATCGCTGACCTGGCCAATGCAGCCAACATGAGCGCGCGAAATTTTTCCAGGGTGTTTGCCAGGGAAGCGAAAATCACCCCGGCCGAGTTCGTCGAACGCGCACGGGTCGATGCGGCGCGGGTGATGCTCGAAAGCACTCGTGCGCCGCTCAAGACGGTGGCCTATCAATGCGGATTTCGCGATGCCCAGCACATGCGCAGTGTGTTCAATCGCAGATTGGGGGTGACGCCGCAGCAGTTCAGGTTGAATTTTGCGGCGATGGTTTGAAATGATTTTTTGGGTGTCTGTCAGGGCCCCTTCGCGAGCAGGCTCGCTCCCACAGGGATCCTTGTTGAACACAAATTTCGTGAACACCAGCAAAACCTGTGGGAGCGAGCCTGCTCGCGAAGGGGCCAGTCCAGTCAGCAAAAGTCTATGGCGCCACCCGCGCCGGCAACAGCTTCAACGTACTGCGCGTATTGGCCGTGACCTCTTCATCATTGAGATGCGCCTGGAAATACATCCCCTCGATATAGGCCTCAGCCTGATCATCATAATGACTGTCGAACACTACACCGCTCTGGCCAACCGGGTTGACGGTCAGGCTGTGGGCCGGGTCGGCGAAGTCGATCAGGCGCCGGGTCGAAGGGCCGTAGGTGACGGGCCAGGGTGCCGGGCCAATCTTCGCCGAGAGGTTGTTCGGCACTTCATGGCTGCCGGGTGCGGCGAAGGGGCCGACATTGAAGACCAGGTCCAGCGGCTTTTGCTGTCCCAGCGGATGACCATGGGTCAAGGTGTGCGCGCGACCCCACTGCCATTGCGAGGCGTCTGCGCCGAGGGTGCTCTTGAGGTGGGCGAGGCTGGCTTGCCAGGCGGTCTTCACCGTGTCGGCGCGGGTTTCCTTGCCGAGGGTGCTGCGGTTGTCCCACCACGGTGAATCGGCGCTGGCGGCCAGGCGGGGGAGCGCGGCGTCGATCACCCGGGTCGAGAGCAGTGTTTCGAAAAAGTCGTTACCCAGTTCATCGTGCATCGTCGCGTCAGCCAGGTTGAACAGCAACTGGTTGAACAGCGTGGCGCTGGTGGATTCGAGCGGGTAGTCGCCTTTCCACTGGGCCAGTTGCTCCACCAGTTTGAGTTCGGCGGGGTCGCTCACCATTTCGCGCAACACCGGCAGCAGCGGCGCCAACAAGCGCGGGCCGTAGGCGGTGGTAGTGCCCAGCTGCAGTTTCTGGCTGTTTTCCAGGTCCCATTTCACGGCTTTGTCGCTGAGCTGGCGATTGAGCTGCTGGCCGCGATCGGCAAGGTTGTAATAGCCGGGAATCTCCATGCCGGTCGGCGACACTGGCTGGAAGTTGGCCGAGACGATGTAGCCCCGCGCCGGGTTTTCTTCCTGAGGGTTGGCGCTGAACGGGTAGAAGCCATCCTTGTCGGCCTCGGCGGTGCTGCCGTCGAGGATGAACCATGGGCGTACACCCGCCGGACGTTTCGGCAGTTGCGCCGCCGCCCACCAGCCGATGTCACCCTTGGCATTGGCCCATACGACGTTCAGGCCCGGTGCCTGGATTTTTGCCGCGGCACTGCGAGCCTTGACCAGGGTGTCGGCGCGGTTGAGCTGGTAGAAACCGTCCAGAATCGGGTTCTGGCTTTCGAGAAACGCCCACCACATGGCAATTGGGGTCTTGCCGACACCGCTGCCCAAGGCATCGTTGACGATCGGGCCGTGGGGCGACTGGCGCAGCACCAGCGTCACCGGTTCCTGGCCCTTGACCGCAATCTTCTGTTCGCTGGTGACCATGTCCACCCACTTGCCGCGATACCAGACCTGATTGGGATTTTCAGGGTTGACCTTCTCGGCGATCAGGTCGAGGTCGTCGTTCTGGAACATGGTGATGCTCCAGCCGAAGTCGTTGTTCATGCCCAGGGAGGCGAACGGCATCAAGGCTTGATAGTGGCCGTAGAGTTCGAAGCCCGGCGCCGAGAGCTGCGCTTCGTACCACACCGACGGCGCGGAGAAACGGATATGCGGATCGCCCGCCAGTAGCGGCTTGCCGCTTTGGGTGCGGCTACCCGAGACGACCCAGGCGTTACTGCCCTCGAACTGGGGCAGACCGTTGTCAGCCAAGGCCTGTTCGCTCAGGCGGGCGAGGGCGTTGAGGTCTTTCCAGTCGGCGCTGGCCAGGGAAGGTGCGGTCCCGTTGAGCAAGCCTTTGGGCTGCCAGTCGAGATCGAAAACACTCAGGTAGTCGGGACCCAGTTGATCGCGCACGAATGTCAGCAAAGGTTCGGTACGAAAGGCCGCCGCAAAACTGTAGGCCATGTAACCGGCGATGCTGATGGTGTCCTGGGCGGTGAACGGGCGTTTTGGAATGCCCAGCACATCGAACTCCACGGGTTTGGAGTGGCTGTCCTGATACTGGTTGATGCCGTCCAGATAGGCCTGCATGGCGATGAACGAGGGCGACTGTTTGTCGAGATTGGCGAAGTAGGTTTCAGCGCGTTCGCGAATGCGCAGGCTGCGCATCAGTTTGTCGGTGTCGAGCAGTTTCGGTCCGAGCACCTCGGCCAGTTCGCCGCGAGCCAGGCGACGCAGGACTTCCATCTGGAACAAGCGGTCCTGGGCATGCACATAGCCGAGCGCGCGGTACAGGTCGGTTTCGTTGTCGGCGCGGATATGCGGAACGCCGCGCTCGTCGTAGCGCACGGTGACCGAGCCTTGCAGGTGTTGCAGTTCCACCATGCCCTGGCGTGACGGCTGCTTGCTGTAGAGGTACCAGCCGGCTCCGGCGGCCAGCACGACGATCAACAGCGCGAGAGCGGTCAAGCTGCGTTTCATGGGAACTCCTTGTTGTTATTGTGATTCCAGGTGCCACTGTGTAACACGACGTGCCGGCTTGGTGCATCGCCCGTAGGAGGGATTCGTATTACCGCGTCTTTCCCTGCTGCGCCGGATCTACAGGCCATGGGCAGTAACACCCCACCGCCAGTGTGTGCGTGGCACTCACCGCACGGCCCTCATCGAGCGCTTGCAGGATGGGCTCGATAAAGCTGTTGCTGGAATTGCAGGTCAGGCCTTCGCTGTAGGGGCCGAAGTACGCCAGTTTGCCGCTGCGGTCCCAGATCGCCACGGCCGGGCTGGCGGGGATCTGTTCGGAACCGGGCAGGACGTCGATGGTTTTCAGGCGGCTCAAGGTGCCCGGTAACTGGCCATGGCTACCGGGTTTTTGCACGGCATAGAATTCCACGCCATGGGGGACATAGCGCTCGACCAGTTCGGTCAGGTGTTGTTGATTGCCGACGTTGCATGGGCAGGCCGGGTCCCAGAAATGCACCAGGCGGATGGCGCCAGGGCCTGCGAGGTCATCGGGAAGGCGCAGCGGATCACCCGAAAACATCGCCGTGTGCTCGCTGAACGCCCGCAGGTAACGCCCCTGGAACCAGTCGTAGGCCGCCCACAATACGCCGGCACACACCACGGCGAGCAGGCTGGCAAACAGGGTGGCGCGAAGGGGCGGGTGCATCGGTTCAGTCCTCGAAGGTCGGCTAGCTTGCCATGCTTGCCGCGACAGAAGAATATCGCAGGCCTATAAAGTCCGTTTCACGCTCTGGAATCGTCCATGCCGGCCACTTTCGATCCTGATCTTCTACGTGCAAGCTTGCTGCCATTGGCGGCCGGGCAGCCGTTGTCGGCGCAGGCAAAGGCCTACCAGCAGTTCTACGGGCTGGATTTTGCGCCGCGTCCGGTGCGCAGCGGTCTTGGGCGCTTCGAGGTCGATGGTTATGAGCTGGTCAGCCAGTTCTGGTGGCCCGAGCGGGCGAAGGCGACGCTGTTTGTCATCCACGGCTTCTACGACCACACCGGGCTGTACCGGCATGTGATCGAATGGGCACTGGACCAAGGCTTTGCGGTGATTGCCTGCGACCTGCCGGGGCATGGCTTGTCCAGTGGCGAACGGGCGAGCATCAAGGATTTCGCCGAGTACCAGGACACGTTGCAAGGGTTGTTCAGCGAGGCTCAATCCCTCGGCTTGCCGCAACCGTGGCACCTGTGCGGGCAAAGTACCGGTGGGGCGATCGTGATCGATCATGTGTTGAATGCGGGGGCGAGCAGCCCGGCCCAGGGTCAGGTGATCCTGTTGGCACCGCTGGTGCGGCCGCGAGCGTGGGGTTGGTCGCATCTGAGCTATTACTTGCTCAGGCCGTTCGTCAAAGCCATCGCCCGGCGCTTCAGCGAGAACTCCAACGACCCGGCCTTTCTGCCGTTCCTGCAGGCCGATCCGTTGCAGCCGCTACGTCTGCCGACGGCCTGGGTGGGCGCGCTGGCACGCTGGATCAAACGCGTTGAAGCGGCGCCGGTCAGCACCAGGCGGCCGCTGATCGTGCAGGGGCAGGCGGACATGACTGTGGATTGGGAACATAACCTTGAAGTGTTGCGGGGCAAGTTTGATAGGCCGCAGGTCTTGATGTTGCCTGAGGCGCGACATCATCTGGCGAATGAAACACTGGCGATGCGCACGGAGTATTTCGGGTTTTTGAGCAGGCGGATGAGTCGTCAGAATCGGTAAGCAAGATCAAAAGATCGCAGCCTTCGGCAGCTCCTACAGAGCGATCTTTTCACTGGGTCAGGTTCGAATTGCTCTGCCCCACCGCCAACCCCGCGCGAATCGCCGCCAGTGCCGCCTGATAGTAAGCCTGGCCTTGCGTCGATTCGGCAAAGGTCGCGAACTCTTCCAGCTCGTCGTCCGACAGGTCGCGATAGACATACAGCAGCGTGTTGTTCAGGTCGCTGCCAATCTGGTCCATCAGGCGCTGGCGCTGGCCGTTGAGCATGCCCTGGGCCTGACCGGCACCGAGCAATCCCGGGATCATCGAACTCAGGCTGTCGGCGGCCACACCGGCAATCGCCAGGCTGACTTCCGCGCCGGCCTCGCGAGCAGGCAGCGCTTGTGCCAGATGGCCGATGATCAGCAGGCGGCTGTCGCTGGCCTGCATTTTTGGCAAGCCCTTGGCATTTTTCGCCAGTTGGTCGCGACGGGTCGCCAGCAACTCGGCAGCGACGATCTTCTTGCCCAGAGGCGACTGGAAAAACGTCAGTGCAGGTTTTGGATCGGCGAGGTTCTTGCGCAATTGCGCTTCGGCGCGCTGGTCCACGGCCTGGGCGGAAAATCGCTGATTGCTGTTATTGACCAAAGCCTGATACACCGCCGGAGGCAGGCTGCCCTGGTAGCGTTGCTGGGCAGCCGAGAGGGCGTCGTTGAAATGCGCGCGTTGTTCCGGCCAGCCGGCGACCTTGTACAACTGGTCGTGGCCGTCTGCCCAGGCGGGCAAAACGCAGAACATCAGCAGTGATAAAAGCAAACGGCGCATAGGGACTCCTGTCAGCAGGCGACTATTCTCCGTGTGGTATCCGTACTTGTCGAGAATTCGTATCAACCCGCTGCGCGGCTCTGTCGGATTTTCGGGCACAGGAATACTATGCGCGCCATGCAAATATCCTCTGATCACCCGCTGCTGTTACGAATCGTCGACGACCTGGCCGAGCACGGCTGGTCGCAGCAGAATATTTTCCTGCCTCAGGACCTGACCCGAGCGCTGGCGGCCGAGTGTCGCAAACGTGCTGCCGAGGGTGAACTGGCTCCGGCCGCCGTGGGGCGTGGGCCGTCGTCGGAGATCCGCGAAGGGATTCGTGGCGACCATATCCAATGGATCGACCCCGGCCAGGCCGAGGCTTGCGACAGCTATCTGAGTTTGATGGACAGCCTGCGCGAGGCGATCAACCGCGGTCTGTTTCTCGGCCTGGAGGATTTCGAAAGCCATTTTGCGATGTACCCGCCCGGGGCGTTCTACCTCAAGCATGTCGATCGCTTTCGCGATGACGACCGGCGCATGGTGTCGGCGGTGGTTTACCTCAATGACGGCTGGCTTCCCGAGCACGGCGGCTCGTTGCGCATGTACCTCGACAACGATCGCGTCCACGACGTGCAGCCTACCGGCGGCTGCCTGGTGGTGTTTCTCTCCGGAGAGGTTCCCCACGAAGTCCTGCCCGCGACCCGGGATCGCCTGTCGCTGACGGGCTGGTTCCGGCGGCGCGGCAACGAGCCGTTCTGATCATGCAGAAAATTCTCGTCAGCCGCTGCCTGTTGGGCCACCGCGTTCGTTACGACGGCGGGGCCAGCGGGCCGTTCGATCAGCTTCAGCAGTGGCTTGATGAAGGACGGGTCGTGCCGTTGTGCCCGGAGGTGGCCGGTGGTTTGCCAACGCCTCGGGCGGCCGCGGAAATTCCAGGCGGGCAGGGCGCGCAAGTCCTCGATGGCCAGGCCTCGGTGATCACGACCGAGGGCGAGGACGTCAGTGCGCAGTTTTTGTCGGGGGCGTATCAGGCGCTGGAGCTGGTGCAAAAACACGGCATCCGCATTGCCGTCCTCAAGGCCAACAGCCCGTCCTGCGGCAATCTGCTGACCTATGACGGGACGTTCAGCGGTGTGAAGGTCGATGGCGAGGGCGTGACGGCGGCGCTGCTCAAGCGTCATGGTGTGCAGGTGTTCAGTGAGCTGGAGTTGCCGCAGGCGGCTCAGGCGTTGGCAACACTCGATTAACGAGCGACAAAAGACACTGTGGGAGCGAGCTTGCTCGCGATGGCGGCCTGACATTCAACATCAATGTTGACTGGACTGGCCTCATCGCGAGCAAGCTCGCTCCCACAGGTTCTGCATTCACTTCAGTTCTGCAGCTTCGGCACCACATCCGCCCCCAACCACTTCTGCTCCAGCGCTTGCAGTCGCCCATCATCCTTGATTCGCTGCAAGGCGTTTTCCAGGCTGGCATGGAACGCCGGATTTCCTTTCTGAAACGGAATCGCCAGGCTCACGGCCGGGTTGGTTTCAGGCTTCTTTTCGGTCAACGACTGCACCAGCAGAATGGAGCGCGGCTCTTCTTTCTGCGCGATCAATTGCGCACGGGCTTGAACGTAAGGTTCGCTGAAATCGAAACGATCCCTGAGATCCGGGGTCACTGCTATGTGGTTGATAGCGATGTCGTATTTGCCGCTTTCGACGCCGGTCAGCAGATCGCTGCCGTCGGTGACGACAAAGTCGGCCCGGACATCGAGTTCACTTGCCAGCAGTTGGCCCAGTTCGACTTCGAAGCCGGTGAGCTTGTCGCCATCCTTGAAGTTGAAGGGGGGAGTGTTGGCTTCAACGGCTATGCGCAACTCGCCCCGGTCGTTGACGTCATCAATCAGTTCGGCATGAGCCAAAGGGCTCAGAAGGGGTAGCAGGCAGATCAGGCCAGGCAGAAAGCGCATGGTCACTCCTTTGAATTTATTATCGCGACCCTCTGATTCAGGCTCGCTTTGCTATGGTTGTCGAGTGCCTTCGACAACGAATGGCCATGAAGTTGTCATGGTCACGCGGATTTTACGAAAAAACTGGAGAAGAGAATGAAAACCTTTATGTCACGTGCTGCTTTGGCGGGCCTGTTGATGGGTGTTTCGGTGCTGGCCAGTGCTGCAACGCCGGCTCCGGAAGGCGCCAAAGTGTCCATCGTGTCTCCCAAGGACGGCTCGAATGTTCCACAGACTGTCGTCGTCAAGTTCGCTGTCGAGAATATTGCCTTGGCACCGGCGGGCGACCCCACCAAGAACACCGGTCATCACCATTTGCTGATCGACGTCGATGAGTTGCCGGCCGCCGGAGCGCCGATCCCCAAAGATGCCAACCACCAGCATTTCGGCGCCGCGCAGACCCAGGCTGAAGTAACGCTCACGCCGGGCAAGCACACCTTGCAGTTGGAACTGGGCGATAGCAACCACATGCCGTTCGATCCGCCGATCGTTTCCGAGAAGATCACCGTCAACGTCAAGTAACGTTGTTGCGTCAATGAAAAAGGGAGCCCGAAGGCTCCCTTTTTTTTTGCTCAGATCGCGATCAGAACAACACACGGCTACGGATGGTGCCTTTAACGTGTTGCAGCTTCTCTTGCGCCAGGTCCGAGTATTCGGCGTCGACGTCGATCACCACGTAGCCAACCTTCTCGTTGGTCTGCAGGAACTGACCGGAGATGTTGATGCCGTTTTCGGCGAAAACCTTGTTGATCTCGCTGAGTACGCCCGGAATGTTTTCGTGGATGTGCAGCAGGCGGTGCTTGCCAGGGTGAGCCGGCAGGGCCACTTCCGGGAAGTTCACGGACGATACCGAAGTACCGTTGTCGCTGTACTTGACCAGTTTTTCCGCGACTTCCAGACCGATGTTGGCCTGGGCTTCAGCGGTGGAGCCGCCGATATGCGGGGTCAGGATCACGTTGTCCAGGCCACGCAGCGGGCTTTCGAACTCTTCGTCGTTGGAGCGTGGCTCCACCGGGAATACGTCGATGGCCGCGCCGATCAGGTGCTTGTCCTTGATGGCGGCCGCCAGGTGGTCCAGTTCGACCACGGTGCCGCGGGCGGCGTTGATCAGGATGCCGCCTTTCTTGATGGCGCGGATTTCTTTCTCGCCCATCATCCACTGGGTGGCGGCGGTTTCCGGTACGTGCAGCGAAACGATGTCGGACATCGCCAGCAGCTCGTGCAGGTTGCCTACCTGAGTGGCGTTACCCAAAGGCAGCTTGGTGATGGTGTCGTAGAAGTACACCTGCATGCCCAGGCCTTCCGCCAGGACCGACAGTTGAGTACCGATCGAGCCGTAACCGACGATGCCCAGCTTCTTGCCGCGGATCTCGAAGGAGTTGGCCGCGCTCTTGATCCAGCCGCCACGGTGGCAGGAAGCGTTCTTCTCAGGGATACCGCGCAGCAGCAGGATCGCTTCGGCCAGCACCAGCTCCGCTACGGAACGGGTGTTGGAGTAGGGCGCGTTGAACACCGCGATACCGCGTTCGCGGGCAGCGTCCAGGTCGACCTGGTTGGTGCCGATGCAGAAACAGCCGACCGCAACCAGCTTCTTCGCGTGATCGAAGATCTCTTCGGTCAGTTGAGTGCGCGAGCGAATGCCGATGAAGTGAGCGTCGGCGATCTTTTCCTTGAGCTGGGCTTCCGGCAGAGAACCTGTGAGGTACTCGATGCTGGTGTAGCCCGCCGCCTTGAGGACGTCGACAGCCGATTGGTGGACGCCTTCGAGAAGAAGGAACTTGATCTTGCTCTTATCGAGAGAAGTCTTGCTCATCTGCGTAAACCTGTATCCCGGAGAAAAATGGCAGGGAAGGGAGCAGCCCGGAGCTGACCCGAACGGCAGGAATGCCGTCACCGCAGAACAGCCTTTGGGCACTACCCTGCGGGGTCGGTATGCTAGCATATGCACCCCGCTAAACACTCATTCCTGCGACGTGAAGCGTTCTCAGGATGACCATGAATTGTTCGAGAGTTCTGTCGATGACCAATCCTGCCCTGATTGAAGAGCTGAAGACCCTGGTTGAGCCTGGCAAGGTGCTGACCGATGCCGACTCCCTGAATGCTTACGGTAAGGATTGGACCAAGCATTTCGCCCCGGCCCCGACTGCCATCGTGTTCCCCAAGACCACCGAGCAGGTCCAGGCCATTGTCCTGTGGGCCAACAAACACAAGGTCGCGCTGGTGCCGTCCGGCGGTCGCACCGGCCTTTCCGCCGCAGCGGTAGCGGCCAATGGCGAAGTGGTCGTGTCGTTCGACTACATGAACCAGATCCTCGACGTGAACCTCACTGACCGCACCGCCGTTTGTCAGCCGGGCGTGGTCACCGAGCATCTGCAGAACGTGGCCGAAGAAAACGGCCTGTACTACCCGGTGGACTTCGCTTCGGCAGGATCTAGCCAGATTGGCGGCAATATCGGCACCAATGCCGGCGGGATCAAGGTGATTCGCTACGGCATGACCCGTAACTGGGTCGCCGGCATGAAAGTCGTCACCGGCAAGGGCGATGTGCTGGAGCTGAACCGCGACCTGATCAAGAACGCCACCGGCTACGACATGCGCCAGCTGTTCATCGGGGCTGAAGGCACACTCGGGTTCGTGGTCGAAGCGACCATGCGCCTCGATCGCGCGCCGAAAAACCTGACCGCGATGGTCCTCGGCACCGCCGATTTCGACTCGATCATGCCGGTGCTGCACGCCTTCCAGAGCAAGCTCGACCTGACCGCCTTCGAATTCTTCTCCGACAAGGCCCTGGCCAAGGTCATGGCCCGTGGCGATGTGCCGGCGCCGTTCGAGTCCGACTGCCCGTTCTACGCGCTGCTGGAATTCGAAGCGACCACCGAAGAAGTGGCCAACCACGCCCTGGAAACCTTCGAGCACTGCGTCGAGCAGGGCTGGGTGCTGGACGGTGTGATGAGCCAGAGCGAAACCCAGTTGCAGAACCTGTGGAAGCTGCGCGAATACATCTCCGAAACCATCTCCCACTGGACGCCGTACAAGAACGACATCTCGGTCACGGTATCGAAAGTCCCGGCGTTCCTGAAGGAAATCGACGCGATCGTCGGCGAACACTACCCGGATTTCGAAATCGTCTGGTTCGGCCACATCGGCGACGGCAACCTGCACTTGAACATCCTCAAGCCGGATAACCTGAGCAAGGACGAGTTCTTCGCCAAGTGCGCCACCGTGAACAAGTGGGTGTTCGAAACCGTCGAGAAGTACAACGGTTCGATCTCCGCCGAGCACGGCGTGGGCATGACCAAGCGGGATTACCTGACCTACAGCCGTTCGCCGGTCGAGATCGAGTACATGAAAGCGGTCAAGGCAGTGTTTGACCCGAACGGCATCATGAACCCGGGCAAGATCTTCGCGGTTTGAACTGCAAACCTTAAGCACCCTTGAAGGCAGGAGACGGTAAATGAGCTATCAGCACCAGTATGTCGACGGTACGCGTATTCATTTCCCGTTGGGGAAAGTGGTGTGCATCGGCCGCAACTACGCCGAGCACGCCAAGGAACTGGATAACCCGGTGCCGACCGAGCCACTGCTGTTCATCAAGCCGGGCAGTTGCGTGGTGCCGCTGGAAGGTGGTTTCAGCATTCCTACCGAGCGCGGCTCGGTGCACTACGAAGCGGAAATCGCGGTGTTGATCGGCAAGCCGTTGTCGACCAAGCCAAGCCGTGAAGAAGTGCTCGACGCCATCTCCGGTTTCGCCCCGGCCCTGGACCTGACCTTGCGCGACAAGCAGGCCGAGCTGAAATCCAAGGGTTTGCCGTGGGAAATCGCCAAGTCCTTCGACGGTGCGGCGGTGATTGCTCCGTTCGTGTCCGGCAGCACCTTTGCCGACCTGACCGACATCGGCATCCGCCTGACCATCAACGGCGAAGTGCGCCAGGACGGCAACAGCAGCGCAATGCTCAACCCGATCGTGCCCATGATCCAGCACATGGCCGGTTGCTTTTCGTTGCAGGCCGGGGATGTGATCCTCACCGGCACGCCAGTGGGCGTCGGCCCGCTGAATGTCGGTGACGAGATCGTCCTGGAACTGCCGGGCGCCAGCCGCTTCAGCAGCAGCGTTCGCTAGTCCAGACACCGCCAAACCCTGTGGGAGCGAGCCTGCTCGCGAAAGCGGTGTGTCATTCAATATCTTTGTTGGATGACACGCCCCCATCGCGAGCAGGCTCGCTCCCACATTGGTTTCTCCGTGGCCTGTAGAGTCTCACCCTGTCATTTCCCGTTTTTTTCACATCCTGTCTGGATAATTTCAGGGCTTTCGGCCTCTGAACCGGCCCCAAACTGTGCTATTACCCCTAGCCTGAATTTCTGGAACGCATTCCCCAATGGCCACTCCTCCGCTATCCGCGCTTAAACCTGCCCGCCGCTCACGCTTCGCCCTGCGTTGGCACACCTGGCTTTTGTTGGTGGCCGTTGTCGCCTACGGCGTTGCATTTGCCATGCACTGGGATGCGCGGGGCGTGCTCTGGGTGAAAGAGCAATTCAAAAGCCCGGCCGAGCGTCAGGCCAGTATCTGGCTGCCGGACTATCGGGCGGTGATCGATGCCAAACCGTTGCCGGGCATGGAGAAGGACGAAGCATCGGACGTGGCCTATGACTCTCAGACCAAGACCCTGTTTTCGGTCATGGGCAAGAACCCCTTCCTGGTCGAGTTGAACCTGCAGGGTGATGTGCTGCGCAAAATGCCTTTGGTCGGCTGGAGCAACCCTGAGGCCGTCACCGTGCTGGGCGACGGCCGACTGGCCATTGTCGATGAGCGCGAGCATCTGATCGCTATCGTCAAGGTCGATGCCGACACCCGCGAACTGAACATCGCCGACTTCCCGAAATACGACCTCGGCCCTTCCAAAGACCAGAACAAAGCCTTTGAGGCTGTTACCTGGGATTCGCGCAATCAGCAACTGGTGCTGGGTGAAGAGCGCCCGCCGGCATTGTTTGCCTGGAAGGGTGACAGCAAGGTCCTGACCGGCGACAAGCTGAAGCTGGCCAGTCATGCACTGGACATGCGCAACCTGTCGGCACTGGACATCGACCCGCGGACCGGCCACATGCTGGCGCTGTCTGCCGACTCGCACCTGTTGCTGGAACTGGACAAGAAGGGCGAGCAGGTCAGTTTCATCACCCTGTTGCGTGGCTTCAACGGCCTGAAAAACACCATTCCGCGTGCCGAAGGCGTGACCATGGATGAAGCGGGCACGCTGTACATGGTGAGTGAGCCGAACCTGTTTTATCGCTTCGAAAAACAGAGGTAATGCCTCCGTGTAGGAGCTGCCGCAGGCTGCGATCTTTTGACTTTGGCGTTCTGACGGACGCCAGAATCAAA
>NZ_JBWKZB010000004.1:123819-235890 GCF_059424105.1 Pseudomonas sp. GW456-E7
CGCGCGGCAGCTCCTACGTTGATTGCGTATACGTAAAGGGCCCGCGGCCATTAAGCTTCAGTTCAGACGGGCGTGATATTTCATCCGCCTGTTTTGACCCAGAGCCCGCCCGAATGCGTCGATTTGCCCGCCCCAAATCCCTGATTCTGATCCTGTCGGTGATCTCGCTGGTCGCCTTGGTTGCGCTCGGCCAATACCTGCGTCTGTTCGAGCGTGCCTGGTTCAATCTGCATACGCTGTGGCAGCCGGTGAGTTCCCAGACCATGGGCCTTGATCAATACCGGGTCGTGACCGAAGCGCAGGTGATCGATGGCCTGGCGGACAACGTTTCAGCGTTGACCTACGACCCGGTGCGCAAAAGCCTGTTCACCGTCACCAACAAACACAGCGAGCTGATCGAGTTGTCCCTCGACGGCAGGATTTTGCGCCGTGTGGCACTGGTCGGTTTCGGCGATCCGGAGGCGGTGGAGTTCATCAGTGAGGACATCTATGTGGTCACTGATGAAAGCCAGCAGCGGCTGATCAAGATTCGTCTGGAGCAGGACACCACTTTCGTCGATGCGGCAGACGCCGAGCAGATGACCATTGGCGTCCACATGGGTGGCAACAAGGGTTTCGAGGGGCTGGCTTACGATTCCGTGGGCAAGCGCCTGTTCGTTGCCAAGGAGCGCAACCCGATGCTGATCTACGAGGTGCACGGTTTCCCGCGCTTCAATCCTGAAGAATCCTACTCGATACACGTGATCAACGACCCCAAGCGTGATGCCGGGATGTTCGTGCGGGATCTGTCGAGCCTGCAATACGACGAGCGCAGCGGGCACTTGCTGGCGCTGTCGGATGAGTCGCGGTTGATTCTGGAGCTGGATGTGAGCGGGCGTCCGCTGAGCACAATGTCGTTGGGCAAGGGGCGCCAAGGCCTGCAAAACATCGTGCCGCAAGCGGAGGGGATCGCCGTGGACGACGACGGTACGCTGTACCTCGTCAGCGAGCCGAACCTGTTCTACGTGTTCAAGAAACCAACACAACCCTGACCAACACCACAAAATACTGTGGGAGCGAGCTTGCTCGCGATTGCGGTCTGTCATTCAACATTTCAGTCGACTGACACGGCCTCATCGCGAGCAAGCTCGCTCCCACAGGTATTTCATCTGCCCACAAATATGTGGAAGGCCTGGCTTACTCGGCGCGCAGGGTCTTCACGCCTTCGCTCGTACCCAACAGCAACAGATCCGCCGGACGCGCCGCGAACAAACCATTGGTGACCACGCCGACGATCGCGTTGATCTGTGTCTCCAGCTCCACCGGGTTGGTGATCTGCATGTTGAACACGTCGAGGATGATGTTGCCGTTGTCGGTCAGCACGCCTTCGCGGTAGACCGGGTCGCCACCGAGCTTCACCAGTTCGCGGGCCACATGGCTGCGGGCCATCGGGATGACTTCCACCGGCAGCGGGAAAGTACCGAGGACCGGCACCAGTTTGCTGGCATCGGCGATGCAGATGAACGTCTTGGCCACGGCCGCGACGATCTTCTCGCGGGTCAGGGCGGCGCCGCCACCCTTGATCAGGTTCAGGTGCTCGTCGCTTTCATCGGCGCCGTCGACATAGAACTCCAGGTCGCTGACGGTGTTCAGTTCGTACACCGGAATCCCGTGGCCCTTGAGGCGCGCGGCGGTGGCTTCGGAACTGGCAACGGCGCCATCGAATGCGCCCTTGTGCTGGGCCAGGGCATCGATGAA
Source organism: Pseudomonas sp. GW456-E7 (assembly GCF_059424105.1). Lineage (NCBI taxonomy): Bacteria > Pseudomonadati > Pseudomonadota > Gammaproteobacteria > Pseudomonadales > Pseudomonadaceae > Pseudomonas > Pseudomonas sp. GW456-E7. Next base: position 125,557 of record NZ_JBWKZB010000004.1, read on the forward strand.
GCAGTTGGCGGTGGAGCCGGTGCCGACCCCGACGATGCTCTTGTCGTCGAGTTTCGGAAGGATGAAGTCGACGGCGGCCTGGGCCACTGCCTGTTTGAGTTGATCCTGGTTCATGCGGGCTCCGGAGTGCCGAGGAGGGAACGAAAGGCCGGCATTATAGGCCCCGGGGCAGGGAAGGTCATTGCCCGATTGGCAGGTCGACCGTTCCTTGTAGGAGCGAGCTTGCTCGCGATGGTCGTGAACGATAACGCGTGAAAATAGATGTGCAGCGGTGCCATTGCGTTTTTCGCGAGCAAGCTCGCTCCTACAACAGGTGGTCGTGCGGCCAAAATGCGGGTTAGACTCCTTGGTCCCGCCCAACCCGCTCAGTGATGCTTTCCGATGCTTGAACAGTACGTCAAAAAGATCCTCACCTCGCGCGTTTATGACGTTGCCGTAGAAACCCCCTTGCAGTCTGCCCGCCAGCTTTCCGAGCGGCTGGGCAACAGCATTTGGCTCAAGCGCGAAGACTTGCAGCCGGTGTTCTCCTTCAAGATTCGCGGCGCCTACAACAAGTTGACCCAGTTGAGCGATGAAGAGCGCGCCCGCGGCGTAGTGACGGCTTCGGCGGGCAACCATGCGCAAGGCCTGGCCCTGGCGGCGAAGGTGCTGGGTGTGAAGGCGACCATCGTCATGCCCAAGACCACCCCGGAGATCAAGGTCGAAGGCGTGCGTTCGCGCGGCGGTAAAGTGGTGCTGCACGGCGATTCGTTCCCGGAAGCCCTGGCCTACTCGCTGAAACTGGTCGATGAAAAAGGCTACGTCTACATTCACCCGTACGACGATCCCCACACCATTGCCGGGCAGGGCACCGTGGCGATGGAGATTCTGCGCCAGCACCCGCAGCCACTGGATGCGATTTTCGTCCCGGTGGGCGGTGGCGGCCTGATCGCCGGCATTGCGGCGTACGTGAAGTACCTGCGCCCGGACATCAAGATCATCGGCGTCGAGCCGGATGACTCCAATTGCCTGCAAGCCGCCATGGCGGCGGGCGAGCGCGTGGTGTTGCCGACAGTGGGCATCTTCGCCGACGGAGTTGCGGTGGCTCAGATCGGTCAGCACACCTTTGACATCTGCAAGGACTATGTCGATGAAGTGATCACCGTCAGCACCGATGAAATCTGTGCTGCTATCAAGGATATCTACGACGATACCCGCTCGATCACCGAACCTGCCGGCGCCTTGGGCGTGGCCGGGATCAAGAAGTATGTCGAGCAGCGCGGCGTCAGCGGCCAGACCTTCGTGGCCATCGACTCCGGCGCCAACGTCAACTTCGATCGCCTGCGCCACGTCGCCGAGCGTGCGGAACTGGGCGAGGGCCGCGAAGCGATCATCGCCGTGACCATTCCCGAGAAGCCGGGCAGCTTCAAGGCGTTCTGCGAAGCCATCGGCAAGCGCCAGATCACCGAATTCAACTACCGCTACAACACCGGCAGCGAAGCGCACATCTTTGTCGGCGTGCAGACCCACCCGGAAAACGACCCGCGCAGCGCCCTGATCGCCAGCCTGAGCGAACAAGGTTTCCCGGTGCTGGACCTGACCGACAATGAACTGGCCAAGTTGCACATCCGCCACATGGTCGGCGGGCGTGCGGCGCATGTGGTCGACGAAGTGATCCTGCGTTTCGAATTCCCGGAGCGTCCGGGGGCGCTGTTCAACTTCCTCAACAAGCTCGGTGGGCGCTGGAACATCTCGATGTTCCATTACCGCAACCATGGCGCGGCGGACGGCCGTGTCGTCGCGGGCCTGCAAGTGCCGCACGACGAGCGCCACCTGGTGCCGGCGGCGCTGGAAGAAATCGGTTACCCGTACTGGGACGAAAGCGACAACCCGGCCTATCAGCTGTTTCTTGGCTGAGGGGCTACGCTGTTGGGCAGGTCATAAGGGAATCAAACAATGGAAACGTTAACTGCCCTGAAAGCGGCGCACATGGTGGCAACCGTTGTACTGCTGGCTTGTGCGCTGGGTCTGGGCGTCTGGGTTTTGCTGGCGCGGCGCAAGGGTGATGCGACGGCGGGAAGCCGCACCCTGCAACGGCCACGTGTATTTGTCTGGCTGTTGATGGGGCTGGCGCTGCTGAGCATGCCGTTTACCGGCTGGTGGATGGTGCACCTGGTGGGCTGGCCGCTGGGACAGGCCTGGTTGCTGGCCTCCAGTGTGTTGTACACCGTGGCGGCGTTGGCGTGGTTCTGGCTGCTGGTACGGCTGAACAAGTTGCGCAAGGCGCCGGGTGGCGTGGGCAAGTTCACCTTTGCCCTGGCATTGTTCAGTTTTGTCTGTTTTGTCGCCATTGCGGGGTTGATGGGAGCGAAGCCGGTTTAACCCGAAAAGATCGCAGCCTTCGGCAGCTCCTACAGGGGGAATGTGTACACCTGCAGGAGCTGCCGAAGGCTGCGATCTTTTGATCTTCAGTCGCGCAACGAAATCACCGGCCAACCACGCTTCTCAGCCTCGGCCCGCAAGTTCGGGTCCGGATCAACCGCCACCGGATTCGTCACCTGCTCCAGCAACGGCAAATCATTCATCGAGTCGCTATAGAAGTAGCTGTCTTCCAGCGTAAACCCGGTTTCTTCCAGCCAGCGATTCAACCGCGTCACCTTGCCTTCGCGGAAGCACGGCACATCGGTGCTGCGTCCGGTGTAGCGGCCGTCGACCATTTCGCATTCGGTGGCGATCAGGGTTTCGACGCCCAGGCGCTCGGCAATCGGCCCGGTGACGAAGCGGTTGGTGGCGGTGATGATCACCAGTTTGTCGCCGGCGGCGCGGTGCTTGGCCAGCAGTTCAATAGCCTTGGGCAGTACGATCGGTTCGATGCAGTCGCGCATGTAGTCACTGTGCCACTGATCCAGCGTGGCCATTTCGGTACGCCCGAGGACTTCCAGGCAGAAGTTCAGGTAAGCAGCGTTATCCAGTTTGCCGGCCAGGTAATCCTGGTAGAACTCATCGTTGCGTGCCTTGTAGGCGACGGCGTCGAGAAAGCCGCGCTCGCACAGGTAATCGCCCCAGGCGTGATCGCTGTCACCGCCCAGGAGGGTGTTGTCCAAATCGAATAAAGCCAGGCGCATTGCAGTTACCCGCTGAAAAGTCAGTAAAAAGGCGACAAGAATACGGTCTTTTCACAAGAGTGCACATAAGGTAGGAACCTTCGTTGCCGCCTTAACAACCTTTGTGGAACAATGCGGCGACATGCGTTTGCGAGGTTGTTGCCGTGATCGACCCCGATGGTTTTCGCCCCAATGTCGGGATCATTCTGACGAATGACGCCGGCCAGGTGCTATGGGCTCGCCGAATCAATCAAGATGCCTGGCAGTTTCCGCAGGGGGGAATCAACCCCGAAGAGACGCCGGAAGACGCCTTGTACCGCGAGCTGAACGAAGAAGTAGGCCTGGAGCGCGAAGATGTTGAAATTCTCGCCTGCACCCGGGGCTGGTTGCGCTATCGTTTGCCGCAACGTCTGGTACGTACCCACAGCCAACCGCTGTGCATCGGCCAGAAACAGAAATGGTTTCTCCTGCGCCTGATCTCCAACGAGCAGCGGGTGCGGATGGATTTGACCGGTAAACCGGAATTCGATGGCTGGCGCTGGGTCAGTTATTGGTATCCGTTGGGCCAGGTGGTGACATTCAAGCGCGAGGTGTATCGACGCGCTCTCAAAGAGCTTGCCCCGCGCCTTTTAGCGCGCGACTGACGACGGAGTTCGACCCCGAGCCATGCTCAATACGCTGCGCAAGATCGTCCAGGAAGTTAACTCCGCCAAGGATCTCAAGGCGGCGTTGGGGATTATTGTGTTGCGCGTCAAAGAGGCCATGGGCAGCCAGGTCTGCTCGGTCTACCTGCTTGACCCCGAGACCAACCGCTTCGTGCTGATGGCCACCGAGGGCTTGAACAAGCGCTCGATCGGCAAAGTCAGCATGGCACCCAACGAAGGTCTGGTTGGCCTGGTCGGTACGCGCGAAGAACCCCTGAACCTCGAAAACGCTGCGGACCATCCGCGCTACCGCTACTTCGCCGAGACCGGTGAAGAGCGCTTCGCCTCATTCCTCGGGGCGCCGATCATTCACCACCGCCGCGTCGTCGGCGTGTTGGTCATTCAGCAAAAAGAACGTCGTCAGTTCGATGAAGGTGAAGAAGCCTTCCTCGTGACCATGAGCGCGCAGCTCGCCGGCGTTATCGCCCACGCCGAAGCCACCGGCTCGATCCGTGGCCTCGGTCGTCAGGGCAAAGGCATCCAGGAAGCCAAGTTCGTCGGCGTACCGGGGTCGCCGGGTGCGGCTGTGGGTACGGCGGTGGTCATGCTGCCACCGGCCGACCTGGACGTGGTGCCGGACAAGACCATCACCGACATCGACGCCGAACTCGGGCTGTTCAAAACCGCCATCGAAGGCGTGCGCGCCGACATGCGCGCGTTGTCGGCCAAGCTCGCCACGCAGTTGCGCCCGGAAGAGCGCGCCTTGTTCGACGTCTATTTGATGATGCTTGACGATGCGGCGCTGGGCAGCGAAGTCACCACCGTGATCAAGACCGGTCAGTGGGCCCAGGGCGCGTTGCGCCAGGTGGTCACCGATCACGTCAACCGTTTCGAATTGATGGACGACGCTTACCTGCGTGAGCGCGCCTCGGACGTCAAGGACCTCGGCCGGCGCTTGCTGGCTTATTTGCAGGAAGAGCGCCAGCAAACCCTGGTCTACCCCGACAACACCATCCTGGTCAGCGAAGAACTGACGCCGGCGATGCTCGGCGAGGTGCCGGAAGGCAAGCTGGCCGGCCTGGTGTCGGTGCTCGGTTCCGGTAACTCCCACGTCGCCATCCTCGCCCGCGCCATGGGCATCCCGACTGTGATGGGCCTGGTCGACCTGCCGTACTCCAAGGTCGACGGCATCCAGATGATCGTCGACGGCTACCATGGCGAGGTCTACACCAACCCGAGTGACGTGCTGCGCAAGCAGTTCGCCGAAGTGGTCGAGGAAGAGAAGCAACTGGCCCTCGGGCTGGATGCGCTGCGTGATCTGCCGTGTATCACGGTCGATGGCCACCGCATGCCGCTGTGGGTCAACACCGGCCTGCTGGCGGACGTTGCGCGGGCGCAGAAGCGCGGTGCCGAAGGCGTGGGCCTGTACCGCACCGAAGTGCCGTTCATGATCAACCAGCGGTTCCCGAGCGAAAAGGAGCAACTGGCGATCTACCGCGAACAACTGGCCGCGTTCCACCCGCAACCGGTGACCATGCGCACTCTGGACATCGGTGGCGACAAGTCACTGTCGTACTTCCCGATCAAGGAAGACAACCCGTTCCTCGGCTGGCGCGGCATTCGCGTCACCCTCGACCACCCGGAAATCTTCCTGGTGCAGACCCGTGCCATGCTCAAGGCCAGCGAAGGCTTGAACAACCTGCGCATTCTGCTGCCGATGATCTCCGGCATTCATGAGTTGGAAGAAGCGCTGCACCTGATCCACCGCGCCTGGGGCGAAGTGCGCGACGAAGGCTGTGACGTGCCGATGCCGCCGATTGGCGTGATGATCGAGATCCCGGCAGCGGTGTACCAGACCAAGGAACTGGCGCGGCAGGTGGATTTCCTGTCGGTCGGTTCCAACGACCTGACCCAATACCTGTTGGCCGTGGACCGCAACAACCCGCGGGTCGCCGATCTTTACGACTACCTGCACCCGGCGGTGCTTCAGGCATTGCAGAACGTAGTGCGTGACGCCCATGCCGAAGGCAAGCCGGTGAGCATCTGCGGTGAGATGGCCGGTGACCCGGCGGCGGCCGTGCTGTTGATGGCGATGGGTTTCGACAGCCTGTCGATGAACGCCACCAACTTGCCGAAGGTGAAGTGGATGCTGCGCCAGATCAACCTGAGCAAGGCCAGGGAATTGCTGGCCGAGCTGATGACCATCGACAACCCGCAGGTTATCCACAGCTCGCTGCAACTGGCGCTGAAGAACCTCGGGTTGGCGCGGATGATCAATCCGGCGGCGATCAAGGCGCCGCTCTGAAAAGATCGCAGCCTGCGGCAGCTCCTACAGTGTGCATCAAACCCTGTAGGAGCTGCCGAAGGCTGCGATCTTTCAGATCTTGATCTCCACTTCCCCAAGATGCCCGCCATAGGGTCCGAAACTGCGTTCGACGATATGCCGCGTGCCATCCGCCTGCACAATCAACGCCGTACTCGCCCGCGTCCCATAACTCTGGCTGGCAATGAACACACTCGACAGCAACGTCTCGGTCGCCAGCCCCACTCCCGTGTCCGGCAACTCGGCAAACGGCGCGGTCTGCGCATCGCTCAATAACGCCAGCAGTGCCTGAGGCTGCGGATTAGCCAGCACCTCGCTCAACGCCGCCCTGGCCTTGAGCAGTTTCGGCCAGGGTGTATCCAGCCCGGCATTGGATAACCCGTAGACCCCGGGGGCCAGCATGACGGCTTCCGCTTCCCGTTGATTGAAGTGCCAGAGCTCATGGGAATTGCCGACCAGCAGGTTAAAGCCACCATACTCCAGCGAACGGTCGACAACGTCGGCTAAATAGTCGTCGATTGTCAGTTCCCCGGTGAGAAATCGCGCGACCAGCTCCCCACGAGACTTGCGCCCTGGCGGTCGGTGGGGGTCGCGGATGTTGGTCAGTGCTGCAAAACGTCCATTGGCACCGACACCGAGCCAGGTGCCACCGGCCTCGAGGTCGCGCCCCGCATGCACGTGCGGTGCTTCGGGCCATGGCGCCAGGGGGAGGCTGGGGCGGGCGTAGAATTCATCGCGATTGGCCGCCACGACCAGCGGCTGGGCATGACCCGGTCGCCAGGCAAAAACAATCAGGCACATCAGGCTGTCCTTGTGTGTTTTTTGCTCACTCTACGCAGACATCGCTCATCGATCCATCGCCTTGCACAGTGGAGCTTGAGGCCATGCATCCGTTACCATGCCGCTCCGGTTTTGGGGATACGGGCGGGACAACCATGGAATTTCTGCTCTATCTGGCGCTCGGCGCCTGTGCAGGTGTGCTCGCCGGGCTGTTTGGCGTGGGTGGCGGGATCATCATCGTCCCGGTGCTGGTGTTCAGCTTCAAGGCCCAAGGCTTCGATCCGTCGATCCTCACGCACCTGGCAGTGGGGACGTCCCTGGCGACGATCATCTTTACCTCGGTCAACGCGGTACGCGAGCATCACCGCCGTGGCGCCGTGCGTTGGCCGATCTTCATGTGGATGACCGTCGGCATTCTGATCGGTGCCGGGTTCGGCGCCTTGACGGCGGAAGCGATTTCCGGCCCCAACCTGCAGAAACTCATTGGTGTATTCGCCCTGGTGATCGCCGCTCAACTGGCACTGGAGGTCAAACCCAAGGCCAGCCGAACCGTGCCGGGCAAGCTCGGTCTGACCGTGGCCGGCAGCGTGATTGGCTGGGCCTCGGCGATTTTCGGCATTGGCGGCGGTTCGTTGACCGTGCCATTCCTGACCTGGCGCAGCGTACCAATGCAGCAAGCCGTGGCCACTTCATCGGCCTGCGGGCTGCCGATTGCCCTGGCCAGTGCATTAAGTTTCATGATTCTGGGCTGGCACGAACCGTTGCTTCCGGCCCATAGTCTCGGTTTTGTTTATTTGCCGGCGCTGCTGGGCATTGCCCTGACCAGCATGGTGTTCGCCCGTTTGGGCGCGCGACTGGCCCACAGGTTGTCGCCGAGGTTGCTGAAAAGGCTGTTTGCCGCTTTGCTGTTCTGCGTCGGCTTGAACTTTCTAGTCTGAAGCATCTGCTCTGACGGGCAGCGCAATCCTGGCTTAATCCTGAGGTGGCAGCGTCGCCCGGGAATTTTTGAGATTTGAACTCTAACGAGGAGTCGCAATGCTGCCTTACCCGCAGATCGACCCGGTGGCCCTGGCCATCGGTCCGCTGAAAATCCACTGGTACGGCCTGATGTACCTGATCGGCATCGGCGGCGCGTGGCTGCTGGCGTCCCGCCGGTTGAACCGCTTCGACCCGACCTGGACCAAGGAGAAGCTCTCCGACATGGTGTTCTGGATGTCGATGGGGGTGATCGTCGGCGGACGCCTGGGTTATGTGCTGTTCTACGACCTGGGCGCTTACCTGGCCAACCCGACGCTGATTTTCGAAGTGTGGAAGGGCGGCATGTCGTTCCACGGCGGTTTCATCGGCGTGATGCTGGCGGCGTTGTGGTTCGGTAAAAAGAACAACAAGTCGTTCTTCCAGCTGATGGACTTCGTTGCGCCGATGGTGCCGATTGGCCTGGGGGCCGGGCGTATCGGCAACTTCATCAACGCCGAGTTGTGGGGCAAGGCAACCGATGTGCCGTGGGCGATGGTCTTTCCGACCGATCCGGCGCAACTGGCGCGTCATCCGTCGCAGCTGTACCAGTTCGCCCTCGAAGGCGTGGCGCTGTTCCTGATCCTGTGGCTGTTCTCGCGCAAGCCGCGGCCGACCATGGCGGTATCGGGGATGTTCGCGCTGTTCTATGGCATCTTCCGTTTCATCGTCGAGTTCGTCCGCGTACCGGACGCCCAGCTGGGCTATCTGGCCTGGAACTGGCTGACCATGGGCCAGGTGCTGTGCCTGCCGATGATCGTCGGCGGCCTGGTCCTGATCTGGCTGGCGTATCACCGCGCCCCGGCAACTCCAGCGGCAGCCGTATAAAATTCGAACCCCGCAGCGATGGCTGCGGGTTCAAGGACACAGGTAACTCATGAAGCAATATCTCGAACTGGTCGCCCACGTCATCAAGAACGGCACCAAGCAGGCCAACCGTACCGGCGTGAACACCATCAGTTTTCCCGGCGCGATGCTGCGTTATGACCTGCAGGAAGGTTTCCCGGCGATCACCACGCGCAAGATGGCCTTCAAATCGGCCATCGGCGAAATGTGCGGATTCCTGCGTGGCGTGAACAACGCTGCCGAATTCCGTGCCCTGGGCTGCAAGGTCTGGGACCAGAACGCCAACGAAAACGCCCAGTGGCTGGCCAACCCGTTCCGCCAGGGTGAAGACGACCTTGGCGAAATCTACGGCGTGCAATGGCGCAAATGGCCGGCGTACAAGCAGATTGCGCTCAGCAACCCGGCCGCCATCGAGCAGACCCTCAAGCAAGGTTATCGCCAGATTGCCGAAGGCGAGGAAGACGGTCAGGCATATGTGGTGTTGTACAAGGCCATCGACCAGGTGCGCCAGTGCGTCGACACCATCATCAAGGACCCGGGCAGCCGTCGCATCCTGTTCCACGGCTGGAACTGCGCCCAACTCGATGAAATGGCCTTGCCGCCGTGCCACCTGCTGTACCAGTTCCACCCGAATGTCGAGACCAAAGAGATTTCTCTGACCCTCTACATCCGCTCCAACGACCTGGGCCTGGGCACGCCGTTCAACCTCACCGAAGGCGCCGCGCTGCTGAGCCTGATCGGTCGCTTGACCGGCTACACGCCACGCTGGTTCACCTATTTCATCGGTGATGCGCACGTCTACGAAAATCACCTGGACATGCTCAACGAGCAGCTCAAGCGTGAACCGTTCCCGATGCCGAAACTGGTGATTTCCGACCGTGTGCCGGAGTTTGCCAAGACAGGTGTGTATCAGCCGGAATGGCTGGAGCTGGTGGAGCCGGGCGACTTCTCGCTGGAAGGCTACGAGCACCACGCGCCAATGACCGCGCCAATGGCGGTATAAAGCTCACGCATCCCCTGTAGGAGCTGCCGCAGGCTGCGATCTTTTGATCTTTTACAATCAAGATCAAAAGATCGCAGCCTGCGGCAGCTCCTACAGGGAATCGTGTTAGTGGCCGTGACTACGGCCGACATGGGAATGCTCAGCCTCTGTCGCCACAACCCCGCCGCTCACTTCCAGCTGCTGCAAAATCCCGCATTGATCGACACCCGGCCTCTCGCCGCAGCGTTGGCGCAGGTCGAGCAGTTGTGCCTGCAAGGCCAGCAGGCCGTCGATCCGCGCCTTGACGTGGTGGATGTGCTCGTCGATCAGTGCGTTGACGCTTTCGCACTGGTCCTGCGGACTGTCGCGAAACGCCAGCAGGCTGCGGATTTCCTCGAGGGTCATGTCGAGGGTGCGACAGTTGCGGATGAAGGTCAGGCGCTCGGCGTGGGCCTGGGTGTAGACGCGATAGTTGCCGTCACTGCGGGCCGGTTCCGGCAGAAGGTTCTCGCGCTCGTAGTAGCGGATCGTCTCTACGGCGCAGTCCGTGAGTTTCGCCAATTCTCCAATCTTCATGACGACAATCTCCATAACTCCAAAATGGGTGCTTGACCCTGTAGTGGCTACAGGGTCTTTACTGGGCAACAGGCACTCTTATGGACGCAACCAATGAGCGATTCTCAGCATACCCACAAACCTGTGGCCGAACATGAAATCGGCGTTAAGCTTCGACCCTTGCCCAAACATGACCATGGCGGTCACGGCGACGCTTGCTGTTCATCAAGAACGGCAGCGCCTGCGCGGGTCACGCTGAGCGAATCGCCGACGGCGGGTGCCCGTCTGAGCAGCTTTCGCATCGAGGCGATGGACTGCCCGACCGAGCAGACGCTGATCCAGAATAAGCTAAGCAAGCTGACAGGCGTGCAGCAGCTGGAGTTCAATCTGATCAACCGGGTGCTCGGCGTGACCCACGATTTGCCAGGCACCGAGCCCATCATCGAGGCGATCAAGTCCCTGGGCATGCACGCCGAACCGCTGGAGCAGGGGACTGAAACACCGGCCGCGAAACCCGACAGGAAACACTGGTGGCCATTGGCGTTGTCCGGTGTGGGCGCATTGCTGGCGGAAGTCATCCACTTCACCGCTACCGCGCCTGATTGGGTGGTCGCGGTCATTGCGCTGGTGTCCATCCTCAGCGGCGGTCTCGGCACCTATAAAAAGGGCTGGATCGCGCTCAAGAACCTCAATCTGAATATCAACGCGCTGATGAGCATTGCCGTTACCGGCGCCGTCCTGATCGGTCAATGGCCGGAAGCGGCGATGGTGATGTTCCTGTTCACCGTGGCCGAGCTGATCGAGGCTCGCTCCCTGGATCGTGCACGCAATGCCATCGGCGGGCTGATGCAGATGGCGCCGGAGCAGGCGACGGTGTTGCAGGCCGACGGCAGTTGGGTCGAGCAGGATGTCAAAATCATCGAAATCGGCGCACGGGTGCGTGTGCGTCCCGGCGAGCGCATTGGTCTGGACGGCGAAGTGCTGTCCGGGCGTTCGACCATCGATCAGGCGCCCATTACCGGGGAAAGCCTGCCGGTGGAGAAAACCGTCGGCGACAAAGTGTTCGCCGGCACCATCAATCAGGCCGGTTCCCTTGAGTACGCGGTCACTGCCGCCGCGGGTAATTCGACCCTGGCACGCATCATCCACGCCGTTGAACAGGCGCAAGGCGCGCGGGCGCCGACCCAGCGATTCGTCGATCAATTTTCGAAAATCTACACCCCGGCAGTGTTTGTCCTTGCGCTGGCAGTGGCGGTCATCCCACCGCTGTTCATGGGCGAGTTGTGGTTCGACTGGATCTATCGGGCGCTGGTGCTGCTGGTGGTGGCGTGCCCGTGTGCACTGGTGATTTCCACGCCGGTGACCATCGTCAGCGGCCTCGCGGCGGCGGCGCGCAAAGGGATCCTGGTCAAGGGCGGCGTCTATCTGGAGGGCGGTTACAAGCTCGACTACCTGGCCCTGGACAAGACTGGCACCATCACCCATGGCAAGCCGGTGCAGACCGATTACCTGTCGCTGGACCCGACCGCCGATGCATCGGCGCCAGCCATTGCCGCCGCGCTCGCCGGGCGCTCGGATCACCCGGTTTCCCTGGCCATCGCCAAAGCGGCTGTGGATAACCAGGGTGCGACGCTGATTGTGGATAACTTCGAAGCCCTGGGCGGGCGCGGTGTGCGTGGCGAGATCAACGGCCAGCTCTACCACTTGGGCAACCATCGTCTGGTGGAGGAGCTGGGCCTGTGCTCGCCGGCGCTGGAAGAAAAGCTGTTTGCCTTGGAAAAGCAGGGTAAGTCGGTGGTGCTGCTGCTTGATTCGTCCGGTCCTTTGGCTCTGTTCGCTGTCGCCGATACGGTAAAGGCGTCCAGTCGCGAAGCCATCGAACAACTGCATGACCTGGGTATCAAGACCCTGATGCTCACCGGCGACAACGTCCACACCGCGCAGGCCATTGCCGCGCAGGTTGGCATCGACGAAGCCAGGGGCGACCTGTTGCCGGGGGACAAATTACAGTCTATCGAGGCCCTTTATGCCCAGGGGCACCGGGTCGGCATGGTCGGCGACGGCATCAACGACGCGCCTGCACTGGCGCGTTCCGAGATCGGTTTCGCCATGGCCGCCGCAGGCACCGATACCGCGATCGAAACCGCCGATGTCGCCCTGATGGACGACGATCTGCGCAAGATCCCGGCATTCATTCGCCTGTCGCGGCAGACGTCGAGCATCCTCAAACAGAACATCGCCCTGGCTTTGGTCATCAAGGCGATCTTTCTTGGGGTAACCTTCGCCGGGGTCGCTACCATGTGGATGGCAGTGTTCGCCGACATGGGCGTGAGTTTGCTGGTGGTGTTCAACGGTTTGCGCCTGCTGCGCAAGTAAAGAATGAGGGGCGGTTGTGCTGAGTGCCGAGCTGAAGGCGTTTTACATGGTGGCCCGCCTGGGCAGCATTACCCAGGCTGCCAAAAAGCTTGGCCTGAGCCAGCCGACGGTGACGACGCAGATCCGCAACCTCGAGAGTCAGTATTCGGTCGAGCTGTTCTACCGTGGCGGTCGGCGTCTCAGCGTCAGCGAGGAGGGCGCGCGGCTGCTGCCGATGGTCAAGGTGCTGATGCAGCAGGAAGCCGACATCGAGTTTTTCCTGCGCAACTGCGGCCAGGTCCAGGGCACATTGCGTATTGCCGCCACAGCGCCGTATTACATCCTCGACCTGGTGAAAACCTTTCGCGAGCGCTTGCCGCAGGTGGAGGTGTCGGTGGAAATCGGCAATTCCCAGCAAGTGCTCGAAGCGCTGGAAGAGTACCGGGTCGATGTTGCAGCGTCGTCGCAGCTGCTCGATGACGCGCGGCTGATTCGCCGGGTGCTCGGCAGCGATCCGCTGGTGCTGGCGGTGCATCGCAATCATCCACTGGCGGTTCATGATCACGTACCACTGGGTGCCTTGGCCGGGCATACCCTGCTGATGCGCGAACCGGGCTCGACCACCCGCCGCTTGACCGAAGAGTTGCTGGCCAGCGCCGGAGTGAGTTTCGGGCCGTTGCTGGAGATCGGCAGCCGCGAATCGATCCGCGAAGCAGTGCTGCGCAACATCGGCATCAGCATCATTGCCCGCCAGGAAGTACCCCATGATCCGCAACTGCGGGTGCTGACCATCGAGAATGCACCGCAGATTCCCGAATACCTGTATTGCCTCAAGGAACGCAAAGGCGCGCGGTTGCCGGCGGCGTTTCTCGGGTTGGCGCAGGAAATGGCCCCGGCCTGAATTCTGGGGTGTCTGTACCGGCCTCATCGCGAGCGAGCTCGCTCCCACAGTGGGTTTGAGGTGAAACACAAATTGTGTGAACACCCAAAATCCCTGTGGGAGCGAGCTTGCTCGCGATGGCGGCTGATCAGGCGCCTCAAAACTTAACCCAAAATCCTCGAATACCACTATCGGCAGTTTTTGCCTTACTGCCACATGACGGACTCATTACAACCCTAGGATGGCCTTCATCTGCCAGATGAGGCCCGTCCATGAACAACTCGATCGCAACTGCCCTGACCAATCCCGGCGCCCCGATGAAAGTGCGCGGCGTACAGAAACGTTTCGGCGCTTTCACGGCGCTGGATAACGTTTCACTCGACGTGGCGGCCGGTGAGCTGGTGTGTCTGCTGGGGCCGTCGGGCTGTGGCAAGACCACCTTGCTGCGCTGCATCGCCGGCCTGGAAAAACAGGACAGCGGCGAGTTGTACCTGGGTGATCGCGACGTTTCCCACCTGGCTCCCCAGGCGCGGGACTACGGCATTCTGTTCCAGTCCTACGCGTTGTTCCCCAATCTCACCGTTGAAGCGAACATTGCCTACGGCCTCGCCGGCAATGGTCGCGACCAGATTCGCCAGCGTGTCGGTCAGATGCTGGAACTGGTTGGCCTGAGCGGCAGCGAGAAAAAATATCCCGGTCAGTTGTCCGGTGGCCAGCAGCAGCGGGTTGCACTGGCTCGCGCTCTGGCCCCGGCACCTTCGCTGTTGCTGCTCGACGAGCCGATGTCGGCCCTCGATGCCCGGGTGCGCGAGCATCTGTGCACCGAACTGCGCCAGCTGCAACGCAACCTCGGCATCACCACTCTGATGGTGACCCACAATCAGGACGAGGCCATGCTGATGGCCGACCGTATCGCCGTGATGAACAACGGCAAGGTCGAGCAGTACGCCACGCCCCAGGAAATCTACAACCGCCCGGCCACACCGTTCGTGGCGGAGTTCGTCGGCCAGGGCAACTGGTTGCCGTTCCAGCGCAGCAGCGATAGCCACGCCCAGGTCGGCGGGATGAGCATGCGTCTGGCCGATGGCGGTGCCAAGACCGCGTCGGGCCGTTTGTTCTGCCGTCCGGAAGCGATCAACGTCAATCCGCTGGTGCACGAGGAAAACCTGTTCCCGGCCAAGGTTCGCGAGATCACCTTCCTCGGCAACCGCTGCCGCATGAGCTTCGAGCTCGATCATTTGCCGGGTCATGCGCTGTTGGCGGAACTGGCACCGGAAGCCATGCCGCGCCTTGGCGCCCGGCAGATCATGGTCGCCTTGCCGCCGCGCAGCCTGCAGGTGTTTGCCTGATGAGCGCGAACCTCGCGCTGCCGCTGCCACACAAGCAGGTCCGGCAGACTTCCCGTGCCGAGATCGGTGACCGGCTGTTCGTGGTCGGCGGCAAAGTGCTTCTGCTGGTGCTGGTGGGCGTTGCCGTATTGATGCCGTTGCTGGCGATCTTCTGGCGTGGCTTCAGCGCCGAAGCCGGGCAGGGGGGTGGTTGGGTTGCAGCGAAAGAACTGGTGACCAGCGAGAACTTCCACTGGTTGCTCGGCAACAGTCTGAAGGTTTCCCTCAGCGTCGCGGCGATTGTCGTACCGCTGGCTTATCTGTTTGCCTACGCGCTGCAACGCACCCTGATTGCGGGTAAAGGCATCTGGCGTGGCATTTCCCTACTGCCATTGATGGCGCCGTCGATGCTGCCCGGGATTGCGCTGGTTTACCTGTTCGGCAACCAGGGCATGCTGCGTGGCCTGCTCTCGGACAACATCTACGGCTTCTGGGGCATTGTTCTGGGTGAGGTGATCTACACCTTCCCACACGCCTTGATGATTCTTCTGTCGGCCTTGTCCCTGGCGGATGCGCGACTGTTCGATGCGGCTTCAAGCATGGGCGCCAGTCCGGCGAAAGCGTTCCGCAGCATCACCTGGCCGGCGACCCGTCAGGCGGTTTTCGCTGCGTTCTGCCTGGTGTTCACCCTGACAATCACTGATTTCGGGGTTCCGGTGGTGGTCGGTGGCGACTATCAAGTGCTGGCACTGGAAGCCTATAAAGCCGTGGTCGGCCAACAGCAATTCGGCCGCGGTGCCTTGATCGGCATGGTGTTGTTGCTGCCGGCGCTGTTCAGCTTTGGCGTCGATGCCTGGTTGCGTCGCCGTCACGGCGACTCCATGAGCGGTCGTGCCCAGGTGTTCAAGCCTGCGCCATCGAAACTGCGCGACGCTTGCTACCTGGCCATCGTCCTGTTGATCAGCGCGGCGTTGCTGCTGGTGTTCGGCATGGCGGTGTTCTCGTCCCTGGTGAAGTTCTGGCCGTACAACCTGTCGCTGTCGCTCAACCACTACCAGTTCAATGAAACCGCCGGCGGTGGCTGGCTGGCCTACGGCAACAGCTTGAAGATGGCCTTGGGCACGGCTTTGATCGGCAGCCTGCTGATTTTCACCGGCGCCTACCTGATGGAAAAAACCAGGGGTCAGCGCGGCCTGAACTTGACCTTGCGCATGCTCAGTTTCGTACCGATGGCAGTGCCGGGCCTGGTGTTGGGGTTGGGTTATGTCTTCTTCTTCAACCTCACCGGCAACCCGCTGCATGTGCTGTACGGGACCATGACCCTGCTGATCGTCTGCACCATTGCGCACTATTTGACCACCGCGCAAATGACCGCCACCACCGCACTGCGTCAACTCGATGCCGAGTTCGAAGCCGCCGCGCTGTCGCTCAAGGCGCCGCTGTACCGCCATTACCTGCGGGTTACCGTGCCGATTTGCCTGCCGGCTTTGCTGGACATCGTGCGCTACCTGTTCGTCTCGGCCATGACCACCGTCTCGGCGGCGATCTTCCTCTACAGCCCCGACACCATCCTCGCGGCGGTGGCGGTGCTGAACATGGACGACGCCGGCAACGTCGGCGGCGCGGCGGCGATGTCGACCCTTATTCTGTTCACCTCGGCGGGCGTGTCCCTGCTGCTGGCCGGGGCTTCGCGCGGTTTGCTGCGCCGCTCCCAGGCCTGGCGACAGACCGCGCCCGGTCACTGATTCACACCCTCAACTCAAATACAGGAAAAGATCATGTTCAAGCCTATGGCCCTGGCCGCCGCTGTCCTCACCGCTTTCAGCCTGAACGCCTTTGCGGCGAAAACCGAGTTGACGGTGTACACCGCCCTCGAATCCGAACAGCTGAAAACCTATAAAGAAGCCTTCGAAAAAGCCAACCCGGACGTCGAAATCAAATGGGTGCGTGATTCCACCGGCATCATCACGGCCAAGTTGCTCGCCGAAAAAGCCCGCCCGCAGGCTGACGCCGTGTGGGGCCTGGCGGCTTCCAGCCTGGCGATCCTCGACCAGGAGGGCATGCTGCAAAGTTATGCACCGAAGGATCTGGGCAAGATCGGCGCCAACTACCGTGACGCCGCCAACCCGCCAGCCTGGGTCGGCATGGATGTCTGGGCCGCGACCCTTTGCTTCAACACCGTCGAAGCTGAAAAGCAGGGCCTGACCAAGCCCGTGAGCTGGCAAGACCTGACCAAACCTGAGTACAAAGGCAAGATCGTCATGCCGAACCCGGCATCGTCCGGCACCGGCTTCCTCGACGTCAGCGCCTGGCTGCAAACCTTCGGCGAGAAGCAGGGCTGGGCCTACATGGACGGTCTGCACCAGAACATCGGCCAGTACGTTCACTCCGGTTCCAAACCTTGCAAGCTGGCGGCTGCGGGTGAATTCCCGATCGGTATTTCCTTCGAGTACCCGGCCGTTCAACTGAAACGCCAGGGCGCACCGCTGGACATCATCCTGCCGAAGGAAGGCCTGGGCTGGGAAATCGAAGCGACTGCAGTGATCAAGGGCACTGCCCACGAGGAAGCCGCGAAGAAACTGGCTGACTTCTCCGCCAGCCCCGAGGCGATGGAGTTGTACAAAGAAAACTTCGCCGTGCTCGCCCAGCCTGGCATTGCCAAGCCGCAAACCGAACTGCCAGCCGACTACGAACAGCGCCTGATCAAGAACGACTTCGCCTGGGCCTCGAAGAACCGCGACGAGATCCTGACCGAATGGCGCAAGCGTTATGATGGCAAGTCCGAGAAAGTGGCGGCCAAGTAAGATCTTTATCGGCTGGAAGGGCCTCTTCGCGAGCAAGCCCGCTCCCACAAGGTATTGGTGATCCTTGTGGGAGCGGGCTTGCTCGCGAAAGCGGTCTACCATTCACCACAAATCTCACTGATCGGGAGACTTCTGATGCACAGGAATGAACAAACCGTCGCCAAGGTCTTCGCCCTCTACGAACGCTTTGGCGACAGCGATTACATCGGCGAGCCGGTGTCGCAGATCGAGCACATGTCCCAGGCCGCCCAATGCGCGATGGCCGAAGGCTTCGACGACGAAGTCGTGCTGGCGGCGTTCTTCCACGATATCGGGCACATCTGCGCCGAGGGTGCCGAGAACATGGGCGGCTACGGCGTGGTCAGCCACGAACGGCTGGGCGCCGATTATTTGCGCAATGCCGGCTTCAGCGAACGCATGGCCCGATTGGTGGAGTACCACGTCCAGGCCAAGCGTTATCTGACACTCAGGGAACCTGGGTACTACGAACGCCTGAGCGAGGCCAGTCGCCGGACCCTGGAATATCAGGGGGGCGTGATGACCGAAGCCGAAGCCGATGCCTTCGAGCAGGACCCGTTGTGCAAGGTCAGTTTGCGCATGCGCCAGTGGGATGAACAGGCCAAGGAGATGCATGTGCCGGTGATTGATCTGGAGGTGTTGAAGCGCAAAGCCATTAGAGTCTTGTCTCGCGAGGCCTGCTGAAACGCCCTACAAGTAAAAGAAACTGTTCGCGCAGAGAGTTCCGACGGGACGGGCTAGCTTGATCGGCCCTTCTTCAATGAGACACTCCACCATGCGTTATTTGAAAGTGACTGCCCAGGACCGCAGCGCGAACGGCAAGGCCGACACCGTCCTCCTGCATTTTTTCGAGGAGAGTAGCGGGGCAGAAGACAGGCTCATCCATAAAGCTTATGCGCTGGATATCACGGCTGATGGCAAGGTTGATTTCCAGGTCGGTGATGTGAACAACGACGGTAAGGAAAACACCAAGGACGAGCGGTTGCTCAAGTCGTTTGCAAACGCCTACTTGCAGCTCAACTGGTTCAACCGCGGCGATACCTGGGATCGCTATCTGAAGATATTCACCGAAGACTTCGCCAATGACGCTTCGCCAGACACCGTGCGCCTGCACTTTCATGAAGGCGTCGGCAAACCGTCGGATCAAACTATCGTTTACACCGCCTCCGCCTATGACACCAACAACGACGGGAAGATGGACTGGCTGATCCACTTCGATATGGATAACGACGGTGACCAGGATGCGGTGGATCAGCAGCGCGTCTCACAGCTCAGCAGTGCGTATCTGCAGTTCAACTGGCGCTGACGATCAACAGGTTCACAACTGCTGCGCCAACACCTCAACCTGCTCCTGCCGCTCCGCCTGATTCAATTTGGCATGAGGATTGAGCGACGACCACTGCGGGTGCGCCCGAGCCTTGTTCAGGGCTTCGGGCAGCTTGCCTTCGCGCCAGCTCTTTTCCTGCGGCGTCGCCACCTGGATGCTGTCCATCGCCGCATGCCCACGGGCGTTCAGCGCTTGCAGCAATTGCCGCTGGCGCAGCGCCAACAGGCGCAGCACGTTGTCATCCACCGTCAGTTCGCGCTGGCCCTTGATCTTGCCCAGCAAGCGGCTGCCATAACTGCGCGCGGTTTGCAGGGCGCCACCGGCAATGGCGCCGGCCAGTGCAGCGGCGCCGAGCGTAATCCCGCCCACCAGCAAATCGACCCCGGCCCCGGCAGCGGCGCCTGCGGCAATCCCACCACCGACGCGCACACCCAGTTGCTTGAGGGTTTCCGGGTTGAACAGGTCATCGCCCCAGCGGCCATCGAGCAGCGGCAAGTCACTGGCCGCGGCATCCTGTGGGCGGAAGGCGTAGAGCTTGAGCAGGGCCTCGACGCAACGCTGCTCACGCTGGCGTACGGCTTTGCGCAATTCGCTGATCGCCTGTTGTTCCTGCTCGGCTTCACTGACCACGCTGCGCCGGCAAGCCGCGCAATCGATCAGCAATTCGGCAATCAATCGCTCCGCACTTTGCTGGCGAGCCAGACGCTGGGCCTGCTGATCGGCGATCAGGCGTTCGAGTTGCGGCCGGGCCGTTTCCAGCAGCAGGGCCAGGCTTTCATAGAGTCGACGCTCGCCGTCTTCCGGCGGCGCGACACTGTCGAAACGCACCAGGGCATGCAGGCCCAGCCGCGCCAGCGCTTCACGCCAGGCCGGTTCGCGGTGGTTGGCGCTGCTGACGAAGTTCAGCACCGGCAGCAAGGGTTTGCCGCAACTGGCCAACACTTCCAGCTCGTCGCGATACTTGGCCAGCACCGGCTCACGGGCGTCGATCACATAAAGACCGGCATCCGACGCCAGCAACTGGCGCAGCACCTTGGCTTCCTGTTCGAAGCGTTGCCGGGCTTCGCTGCCCTCAAGGAAACGCGCCAGGCGTGCCGGACCGTCGAGGCGTTCACCCGGGCGTTCCAGGCGTTCGAGGTAATCGAGCAGGGCGATGGCGTCTTCCAGGCCAGGGGTGTCGTAGAGGTCGAGCAGTGGCTCGCCGTCCACCGAAAGACGGGCGCCTTCGACGTGCCGCGTGGTACTGGGACGATGGGACACTTCACCGAAACCGACGTCGCGGGTCAGGGTGCGCAACAACGAGGTTTTACCGACGTTGGTGTGACCGACCACGGCGAGTTTCAGAGGCTGCTTCCTGGTGTCAGTCATGACCCGTCTCCAGCCAGTTCATTGGTGCACAATCGGCAAACGGCAACTCAAGCTGTTGCAGCGCCACGTGCCAGTCGCCCAGGCGTTCGGCGTCCAGCGCTTCACCGGGCGGCGCTTGCAACAACCACACGCGGGTGGCGCTGGCGCTGCGGGCCAGCTCGGCAATCAAGGCCAGGCTGCCGCGATCCGGCGAGCGCTGTGGATCGCAGGCGATGGCCAGGCGTGCCGGGGGAAAGCGGCTCAGTTGTTCGAGGAGTTTGTGCCGCGACTCGCGACTGTCGAGGATGCCGGCGTTACTGACGTTTTTCGGCAACTGCGGTGGCCACGGGCGTTGGTCGTCCAGTTCGATGGCGACCAACAGCGCACCGTCGCTTTGCTGCTCGGTGACACCGCTTTCCACGCGATGCAGTTGCGCCGGTGCCGCATCGCTGACGCCGAGGCGCTCGCTGGTGGGCATCAAGCGTTCACGCAGTTGCGCGTAACCGGGCAGGTTCAAATCCAGACGCAGCGCCGTTTGCCCTGTCTTCCAGCGCCACAGGCAAAACAGCGCGAGCAGCAGGCGCGGCAAAACGCCGTAGACCAGTAGCACGCCCACCAGCCAGGCGGCCCAGGCCTGGCGGGCGCTTTCGATGTTCAGTGCGGCATCGCCACTGGCGCGGATCATCTCCACGGTCGGCACACTGAAGCCAAGCAGGGCCGGCAACGCACCCAGCGCCTGGGTGACGGCGATAAAGGTGTCGGCACTGAGGATCGTGGTTTCCCAGACGAAGCCGTAGCGCCGGGTCGCCATCAACATCAGCAGGATCACCAACGCGCTGAGCATCGCCAGCAGCCACAGGCTGTTGACCAGCACGCCGATGGCCCAGCGATTGAGTTTCTGCCGTTGCAGTAACAGGAGCAGGGCGGGGGCCAACTGCGCGGCTTTGGCGTCACGAGCGAGTTTTTCGCTGAGCCATAGCCACAGGCGTCCGAGGCTGGCGCCGTGTTCGCCGGCAAATACAAGCCCCAGGGCCCAGCTCAGCAGCAGGACCAGATTGAGCCCGAGCAGGCTGCCCAGGGCCCAGAACACATTCACGGGGTGCAGGCCGTCGCCCATAGCCGCGAAGGCCAGGCCGGCGCCGCTGATCACGGCCAGTACCGCCAACACCAGCAGCGCCAGCCGCGAGCCTTGCAGCCAGTGTTTGAGGGCTGTCGTCAGGCCATCGCGTTCAGCCAGCCACAGGGCGCGGCGTTGAATGCGCGCCGGCAAATCGCCGCCAGCGCTGCGGGCCAGTCGGTTGGCTTCCAGGTCTTCCAGGGGGCCTGCGTGTTCTTCGCGCAGGCGGATGGTTTCTGTCAGCCAGAGGGTATTGAGTTCAGTCACGCGGCATCCCGTCGCTTAAATGAGCTGTGAGCATAACCGCTGTGGCGCTTATCGGCGAAAGCGAGGCTCTGGTATCCTCGCCGGCATGACTAAATCACTCCCCCTCAGCCTGATTGCAGCCCTCGGTGAAAACCGTGTGATCGGCGTCGACAACAGCATGCCCTGGCACTTGCCGGGGGACTTCAAATATTTCAAGGCCACCACCCTCGGCAAGCCGATCATCATGGGTCGCAAGACCTGGGACTCCCTCGGTCGTCCGCTGCCGGGCCGCCTGAACATCGTGGTCAGTCGCCAGGTGGATCTGCAGCTCGAAGGCGCGGAGGTTTATCCGTCGCTGGAAGCCGCCGTCGTTCGCGCCGAAGCATGGGCGAAGGAACAGGGCGTCGATGAATTGATGCTGATTGGCGGCGCGCAGTTGTATGCGCAAGGACTGGCACAGGCTGACCGGTTGTACCTGACCCGCGTGGCGCTGAGTCCGGAAGGGGATGCGTGGTTTCCGGAGTTTGATTTGAAGGAATGGAAACTGGTATCGGATGTGCCGAATCCGGCGGAAGGCGACAAGCCGGCGTATAGCTTCGAAGTCTGGGAAAAAGCCTAAAAGCATCGCGAGCAAGCTCGCTCCCACAGTGTTTTGAGGTGAATCACAAATTGTGTGAGCACCACAGATCCCTGTGGGAGCGAGCTTGCTCGCGATAGCGGTCTATCAGACGCTACTCAAGCCTGCGCCAACGCCGAATGCTCATCCGCATCCAACAGCGCCTTGTCCGTCTGCTGCATCACCTGACTGGTGATCGCCCCGGCCGTCATCGAACCACTCACGTTCAGCGCCGTACGCCCCATATCAATCAGCGGCTCGACCGAAATCAGCAACGCCACCAGTGACACCGGCAAGCCCATCGCCGGCAGCACGATCAACGCGGCAAAGGTCGCGCCACCACCGACACCGGCCACACCGGCCGAGCTCAGCGTCACAATCGCCACCAGCGTCGCGATCCACAGCGGGTCCAGCGGGTTGATGCCCACGGTCGGCGCCACCATCACCGCCAACATCGCCGGGTAAAGACCGGCACAGCCGTTCTGGCCAATGGTCGCGCCGAACGAGGCGGCGAAACTGGCGATGGACTGCGGGATGCCCAGGCGGCTGGTCTGCGCTTCGATGCTCAACGGAATCGTCGCTGCGCTGGAACGGCTGGTGAAGGCAAACGTCAGCACCGGCCAGATCTTGCGAAAGAACCGCAGCGGGTTGATCCCGGCGGCCGACACCAGCACGCCATGCACCACGAACATCAGGCCCAGGCCGATGTAGGACACCACCACGAAACTGCCGAGCTTGATGATGTCTTGCAGGTTGGAACCGGCGACCACTTTGGTCATCAGCGCCAACACGCCGTACGGGGTCAGCTTCATCACCAGGCGCACCAGACGCATCACCCAGGCTTGCAGGGTGTCGATGGCGTTGATCACTTTCTGACCTTTCTCGGCATCGTCCTTGAGCAATTGCAGCGCCGCGACACCCAGGAACGCAGCGAAAATCACCACGCTGATGATCGACGTCGGCTTGGCCCGCGCCAGATCGGCGAAGGGGTTTTGCGGGATGAACGACAGCAGCAGCTGCGGCACATTCAGGTCGGCGACCTTGCCGGCGTAGTCGGTCTGGATGGTTTGCAGGCGCGCCATTTCCTGGGTGCCGGCCACCAGGCCTTCGGCGGTCAGGCCGAACAGGTTGGTCAGGCCGATGCCGATCAGCGCCGCGATGGCCGTGGTGAACAGCAGCGTGCCGATGGTCAGGAAGCTGATCTTGCCCAAGGACGACGCGTTATGCAGGCGGGCCACCGCACTGAGGATCGAGGCGAACACCAGCGGGATCACGATCATTTGCAGTAATTGCACATAACCATTGCCCACCAGGTCGAACCAGCCGATCGAGGCTTTCAGCACTGGGTTGCCGGCACCGTAGACAGTGTGCAACGCCACACCGAACGCCACGCCCAGCACCAGCGCGAGCAGGACTTTTTTCGCCAGGCTCCATGTCGTGTGGCGGGTTTGCGCCAGGCCGAAGAGCAAAGCGAGGAACACCAGCAGATTGAGGATCAGCGGCAGATTCATGAAGACTCCGATAAGACTTGTGCCGGTTGCACCCTTGGGCAACCGCGAACCGGCAAGCCTAACAGCTTGAAAACTAATGAATTAATATCAAAAACGTATGATATCCGTCGTTTTTGGAATAAGCGGATGTCGCTGTCAGAAATGCAGCTGGCGCGAAAGGGACGCGGGCGGTCGCTGACAGACGAGGACTGTCACACTTATTTGTTAGCGTCGATCTCTTTCACATTCAGGGAGAAACGCCAATGAAGTTCGCACCGAAATTACTGGCTGCAGCACTTTGCCTGGGCCTTGCCGGCCAGGTTTTCGCAACGGATCTGAAACACTGGCCCGCCGATCAGGCCAAGGCGCTGGACGCGATGATCGCCGCCAACGCCAACAAGGGGAACTACGCGGTGTTCGACATGGACAACACCAGTTACCGCTACGACCTCGAAGAGTCGTTGCTGCCGTTCATGGAGAACAAGGGCCTGATCACCCGCGACAAGCTCGATCCCTCCCTGAAACTGATGCCGTTCAAGGACACTGCCGACCACAAGGAAAGCCTGTTCAGCTACTACTACCGCCTCTGCGAACTCGACGACATGGTTTGCTATCCATGGGTCGCCCAGATCTTCTCCGGCTTTACCCTCAAGGAACTCAAGGGCTATGTCGACGAGATGATGGCGTCCGGCAAGCCGGTGCCGGCGACTTATTACGAAGGCGATGTGGTCAAGAAGCTCGACGTCAACCCGCCGAAAATCTTCACCGGCCAGCAAGAGCTGTACAAGAAACTGATGGAGAACGGCATCGAGGTCTACGTGATGACCGCCGCCTCCGAAGAACTGGTGCGCATGGTCGCGGCCGATCCGAAGTACGGCTACAACGTCAAACCGCAGAACGTGATCGGCGTGTCGCTGCTGCTCAAGGATCCGAAGACGGGCGAACTGACCACCGCGCGCAAGCAGATCACTGACGGCAAATATGACGAGAAGGCCAACCTCGGCCTCGAACTGACCCCGTACCTGTGGACCCCGGCGACCTGGATGGCCGGCAAACAGGCGGCGATCCTGACCTACATCGATCAGTGGAAAAAACCGGTGTTGGTGGGCGGCGATACCCCGAGCAGCGACGGCTACATGCTGTTCCACAGTGTTGACGTGGCCAAGGGCGGCATCCACCTGTGGGTCAACCGCAAGGACAAGTACATGACCCAGATCCAGGGCATGATGGCCAAGAACGCCGCGGCGCAGGCCAAGGAAGGCTTGACGGTGACTGCCGACAAGAACTGGGTGATCGTCAAACCCGAAGAAATCCAATAACCCCGGTCTGAAAATCCCCTGTAGGAGCTGCCGCAGGCTGCGATCTTTTGATTCTGTTTTTCAAGATCAAAAGATCGCAGCCTGCGGCAGCTCCTACATTTGATTCGAGTCATCTCCTGACAGTCGCAACCTACGCATTCTTGCGTAAGGGACTACGACTACGCCAGAATCCGCCGGCTTGTGCGCCTGGGGGGCGGCTTCTATCGTTTCCGCGTCACTGAACATCAGTGATCGGGTTTGGTAGCCCGTGTTCACCTCGGCGCATTGCGCCACCCTTTGCAGGGGTCGTTTCTGTCTCTGCTCATATGGTGGCCATGCGCAGGGCATCTTCGGACGCGCCGGGTTCCTGGTGACCGGTCTACCAACCTGCGTATGGCCGCCACCCTCGTTTGGTAGCGAGGGTGATGGCTCCATTTTTCTCACCCGGAGTTCCATCAAATGTTGAAAGTTACCCCCGATCCTCCCGATTGCGACAACCTCTCTGCCCGCATCAACGCCACCCCGCGCAAACCCAGCCAAACATTCGTCATCGCACCGGGCCTCGACACCGAAACCCTGTTGGCCCACGCCTGCGAATCCCTCGCCTCGGCCAATGTCATGGCCAGCGACTTCGCCGGACTGCTGGAAGGCTCTCAACGCAGCACGATGCTGGGGATCGCCCAGGTCATCATGCTGGGCGAACTGGCGGTGAACCAGGCGCTGGATAATCTCGACCCGCAGGAATAACGCCGGCCCCCTTTGTAGGAGCTGCCGAAGGCTGCGATCTTTTGACTTTGATTTTAAAAAACAGGATCAAAAGATCGCAGCCTGCGGCAGCTCCTACAGGGGATCTGTGGAAACAAAATACCCCGCACTTGGCGGGGTATTTTTTGAGTATTCCCACATGTAGTGTGGGAATACTCTGTGGCGAGGGGGCTTGCCCCCGTTGGGTTGCGAAGCGACCCCCTGGGACTTCAGGCCAATCGAGTCGTCAGGATTTACGACTGCTTCGCAGCCGAACGGGGGCAAGCCCCCTCGCCACAGACTTACAGCCCGTCAAGCATCGCCTTGTTACGCACGGCACCCTTGTCGGCACTGGTCGCCAGCAGGGCGTAGGCTTTCAGTGCAGTGGTCACTTTACGTGGACGCACTTCCACCGGTTTCCAGCCTTTCTTGTCCTGCTCGACCCGGCGCGAGGTCAGTTCTTCGTCGCTGACCAACAGGTTGATCGAGCGGTTCGGAATGTCGATCAGCACCTTGTCGCCGTCCTGCACCAGGCCGATTGCGCCGCCGGCAGCCGCTTCAGGCGAAGCGTGGCCGATGGACAGGCCCGAGGTACCGCCGGAGAAACGGCCGTCGGTGAGCAGGGCGCAGGCTTTGCCCAGGCCTTTGGATTTCAGGTACGAGGTCGGGTAGAGCATTTCCTGCATGCCCGGGCCGCCTTTCGGGCCTTCGTAGCGAATGATGACGATGTCGCCTTCCTTCACTTCGTCGGCAAGGATGCCGCGTACGGCGCTGTCCTGGCTTTCGAAGATCTTCGCATTGCCTTCGAAGACGTGGATCGACTCGTCGACGCCAGCGGTTTTCACCACGCAGCCGTCCAGGGCGATGTTGCCGTAAAGCACGGCCAGGCCGCCTTCTTTCGAGTAAGCGTGCTCGACACTGCGGATGCAGCCGTTTTCACGGTCGTCGTCCAGGGTTTCCCAACGGGTCGACTGGCTGAACGCGGTTTGCGTCGGGATGCCCGCAGGACCTGCCTTGAAGAAGTGGTGCACGGCTTCGTCGTTGGTCTGGGTGATGTCCCACTTGGCGATGGCTTCTTCCATGCTGCGGCTGTGCACGGTCGGCAGCTGGGTGTGCAGCAGGCCGCCACGGGCCAGCGAGCCGAGGATGCTGAAGATGCCACCGGCGCGGTGCACGTCTTCCATGTGGTACTTCTGGATGTTCGGCGCGACCTTGCACAGTTGCGGCACGTGACGGGACAGACGGTCGATGTCGCGCAGGTCGAAATCGATCTCGGCTTCCTGGGCAGCGGCCAGCAAGTGCAGGATGGTGTTGGTGGAGCCGCCCATGGCGATGTCCAGGGTCATGGCGTTCTCGAACGCCTGGAAGTTGGCGATGTTGCGCGGCAATACCGACTCGTCGTTCTCGCCGTAGTAACGCTTGCACAGCTCGACGATGGTGCGGCCAGCCTGCAGGAACAGCTGCTCGCGGTCGCTGTGGGTGGCCAGGGTCGAACCGTTGCCCGGCAAGGCCAGGCCCAGCGCTTCAACCAGGCAGTTCATCGAGTTGGCGGTGAACATGCCGGAGCACGAACCACAGGTCGGGCAGGCGCTGCGCTCGTACTCAGCGACTTTCTCGTCAGAAGCGCTGGAGTCGGCGGCGATCACCATGGCGTCGACCAGGTCGAGGCCGTGGGAGGCGAGTTTGGTCTTGCCGGCTTCCATCGGGCCGCCGGAGACGAAGATCACCGGGATGTTCAGGCGCAGGGACGCCATCAGCATGCCAGGGGTGATCTTGTCGCAGTTGGAAATGCAGACAATGGCGTCGGCGCAGTGGGCGTTGACCATGTACTCGACGGAGTCGGCGATGATCTCGCGGCTCGGCAGCGAATACAGCATGCCGTCGTGGCCCATGGCGATGCCGTCATCGACAGCGATGGTGTTGAATTCCTTGGCCACGCCGCCAGCGCGTTCGATCTCGCGGGCGACCAGTTGCCCCAGGTCCTTGAGGTGCACGTGGCCCGGTACGAACTGGGTGAACGAGTTGGCAATGGCGATGATCGGCTTCTTGAAGTCGTCATCTTTCATCCCCGTGGCACGCCACAGTGCGCGGGCGCCGGCCATGTTGCGGCCGTGGGTGGATGTTTTCGAGCGGTAATCAGGCATGAAGCACTCCGGGCGGCTAATCAGGTATCAAAAGGGAAGTGAGCTTCTATTGACGTCTGGAACACTCAGAAATGGCCGCGTGTCCGGAAGTTGCCGATAACTTTGCGGGATCGCCGCGCGCTTCAGCTTGAGCTCATAAACCCGCCGGGGATGACTGGCGATGAATGTTCGCGATTCTACACGGCTGGCGGCTGGAGGGAATGCCTGCAAACCTGGAGGCGGCGCTTACGAGACGTGCGGGCGCGTTTTCTGTAGGAGCGAGCCTGCTCGCGATAAACCTGAGAACGCCGCGGGGTACCAGGTTCCCCGCGTTATCGTTGACGACCATCGCGAGCAGGCTCGCTCCTACAGTGATTTGTGCGTCAGAGCCAGATGGCATCCCAGAGTGGGTAGCCGCCGATATGGTCGACGAGGCCTGCGCGTAGGGGGTTGGCGATGATGTATCGGGCGATGGCTTTCAGATCTTCCTCGCGACGCAGGGCTCGGTCGAAGTAGCCCTTTTGCCATACAGGAGCACATAGATCTCGTTTCTGATTGATGAGGCGTGTGCAGCGAGATTTGGTGGCTTGCACCAGTTTCGGTAAATCACCGTTGTGCAATTCAATCAGCCAGTGGAAGTGATCCGGCATGACTACCCAGGCTATAGACGTGGCATAGCCGGCTTCCTGAACCCTTCTGAACTCGTGCACTAAAAAGCGGCCAGTGCGCCAATCCTGGAAGAATGGTTGTCGTTCATGGGTGACAGCGGTCAGGTGATAGATGCGACCGGATTGCGAGTGCCGACCTGTGGGTAATCGATGGGCTTTTGGCGTGTTGGACATTCCGTTGTCCTCTTCGGTGATGGGAAGAGAAAACGGTAGGCGTGGTGTGGGAGGTTGTCGCTTCGGCAGTGGATCAGGATGTGTCCTGCACCTGTAGGAGCGAGCCTGCTCGCGATGAAATCAAAGACGCCGCGGGGTATCAGGTTCCCCGCGTTATCGTTGGCGACCATCGCGAGCAAGCTCGCTCCTACAGGAAGGGCGGCGATTGATCAGGGTATTAAGGCCGAGCGCCACCGCGCTGAGCAGCAGGAACGCGAGTGCCAGGGTCGTTTGCAGATCTATACCACTTAGATTGATCAATGCGCTGGTCAAGCCGCCAAAAATGAAAACCAGTGTGTTCCCGGCCGACGCCGAAGTGCCGGCGTTGTCCGCAAACACGTCCATCGCTTTGGATGTGGCAATGGGGCGGGCAATGGTCGTGCCGGCGGTGCAGATGATCATCGGCACCAATACGGTCAGGATCGAGAGTCCAAGCCTGCTTGAGATTAAAAGCATCACCACTCCCGAGAAGAAAATCAGGCCCAAGCCGACGATGATTTGAGTATTGGGTGTTATCCGGCTGGAAAGCACCCGGGCGGCGATGCCTCCAATGATATAAGCCGCGCCATAGAGCAGAAGGGTCAGGGAGAATGCGTAGGGCGACATGTGTAGCTGATCCATGAAGATCAACGGCGAAACGACGATAAAGGAAAAATGGCAGGTAAAAGCGATGGCCGCGATCAACCAATAGCCCAGGAAGCTCGCATTGCCACACACCCGACTATAGGCGTGGAAAATGTTTTGGGCTGACGTCACTGCAGGTCGCTGGTCTTCCAGCATGAAACACGCCTTCAGAAACACGACGACGGCCAAGGCTATAAACAGGAAAAAGCTACCGGGCCAATCAAGTGCTTGCTGCAAGACACTGCCCAACAACGGCGAGACGGAAATGAATACCCCGCTGGCCGTGACCATCAGAATCCGCAGCCGATCCCGCTCCTTGCCTTCAAACAGATCCTGGACTAGCGCCTGCGACAGCACGAAGCAACCGCAGCCGATGGCCTGCAGCATCCGGAAAAACAGGAACCAGACGTATTCGGTGGTCAGGATGCACCCAGTTGCACCGACAATCGATACCGCCATACCCGCCAGTAATAGCCCTTTTCGGCCGATAACATCGGACAGGGGGCCGATCAGTAGCTGAGACAGGGAGATGCCGACAGCGAAGAGGCTGATGGACAGGGAAATATCCGCAGTCGTGGTCCGAAAGTGTTTGGCCAGAGCGGGAAAGGAAGGGAGCAAAACATCAAGGGGAAAGACGCTCAGCAGCGTCATGGTCAGCAGCAGTAGAATGGCTGATGATTTTTTTGCAGTGTCTTCTGAGTGTGTCATCAGCCCATTTACTCGAACTTTGCGAGGAGTCGGGGATTGGTTTGATGGCGGGCGAAGTCAATCTGCAGGGCGGTGGGAGCGTTCCTGATCAGTTGTAGGAATGTTCTTGTCTGTGTTGAGCGGGGCACCGCTCCCGCACTGGTTCAGCCCAGTACGGGAGCGCCAGCGTCTTAACTGTTCGGCAGCAACCGGCAGGTAATGCTCTTGATATACCGAGTCTCGGCAATCGCCGGATGCACCGGATGATCCGGCCCCTGGCCGCCACGTTCCAGCATCTGGATATTGCGGTCCAGGTGGCGGGCGCTGGTCAGCAGGATGTTCTGCAGGTCGTCTTCCGGCAGGTGCATCGAGCAGGATGCGCTGACCAGGATGCCGTCCTTGGTGAGCAGGCGCATGGCTTGCTCGTTCAGGCGGCGGTAGGCGCCTTCGCCGTTTTTCATGTCTTTCTTGCGTTTGATGAACGCCGGTGGGTCGGCCACGATCACGTCGAAGCGTTCTTCGCTGGCTTTCAGTTCTTTGAGGGCTTCGAACACGTCGCCTTCGATGCAGGTCATCTTGTCGGCGAAGCCGTTCAGCGCGGCGTTGCGCTCAACGCCGTCAAGGGCGAAGGCCGAGGCGTCGACGCAGAACACTTCGCTGGCGCCGAACGCGGCAGCCTGCACGCCCCAGCCGCCGATGTAGCTGTACAGGTCCAGCACGCGTTTGCCTTTGGCGTACGGCGCCAGGCGTGCGCGGTTCATGCGGTGGTCGTAGAACCAGCCGGTTTTCTGGCCCTGGATGACCGGTGCTTCGAATTTCACGCCGTTCTCTTCCAGTGCGACCCACTCCGGCACCAGGCCGAACACGGTTTCGACGTAGCGGGTGAGGCCTTCGGCGTCACGGGCGGCGGAGTCGTTCTTGAACAGGATGCCGCTTGGCTTGAGCACTTGGGTCAGCGCCGCGATCACGTCGTCTTTATGGGCTTCCATGGTCGCCGAAGCGATCTGCACCACCAGGATGTCGCCGAAACGATCGACCACCAGGCCTGGCAGCAAGTCGGAGTCGCCGTAGACCAGGCGATAGAACGGCTTGTCGAACAAGCGCTCGCGCAGGGACAGGGCCACGTTCAGGCGGTGCACCAGCAGCGATTTGTCCAGCGGCAGCTTGATGTCACGCGACAGCAGACGGGCGCAGATCAGGTTGTTCGGGCTCATGGCGACGATGCCCAGCGGCTTGCCGCCGGCGGCTTCGAGGATAGCCTGGTCGCCGGCCTTGAAACCGTGCAAAGGCGTAGCGGCTACATCGATTTCGTTGCTGTAGACCCACAAGTGACCGTTGCGCAGACGACGGTCGGCGTTGGCTTTGAGGCGCAGGCTAGGCAGGGACATGTCGTCGCTCCGGAAAAAAGAGCGGGAGTATAGCGTGTTGAGACCCCGGATTGGCCTGCAAGTGGACATGTGGCGAGGGGGCTTGCCCCCGTTGGACGGCGAAGCCGTCCTGAAATTGGTAGATGCGGTGCATCAGACAAACCGGATTCACCGGTTTTGCGGCTGCTGCGCAACCGAACGGGGGCAAGCCCCCTCGCCACAGAGGGTTGTCTTGCGATTTGGTATGTCGGATCCAACTTCATAAAGGTTAGAATCGCCGTCTGACCCAGAGTGTGTACCTATGTCCCAAGAGCTGACTTCCGAACAGATCCAACAAGCCCTGCAGGGCATCAGCGTACCGGCCCAGCCGCAGATCATGGTGGATTTGCAGATGGAGCAGTACATGCCCGACCCGGATCTGGAAGTCATTGCCAAGCTGATATCCCAGGATCCGGGTCTTTCCGGTTCCCTGCTGAAGATCGTCAATTCGCCGTATTACGGGCTGAGCAACAAGATTGCCTCGATCCAGCGCGCGGTCAATCTGCTGGGCAGCCGCTCGGTCATCAACCTGATCAATGCGCAGTCGATCAAGGGCGAGATGAATGACGACACCATTGTCACCCTGAACCGTTTCTGGGACACCGCTCAGGACGTGGCCATGACCTGCCTGACCCTGGCCAAGCGCATCGGCGTTGAAAATGGCGACGAAGCCTATGCCCTGGGCCTGTTCCACGACTGTGGCGTGCCCTTGATGCTCCAGCGTTTCCCCGACTACATGGGTGTTCTGGAGCAGGCCTATGCCAACGCCAGCGCCGAATGCCGGGTGGTGGACACGGAGAATCAGGTGTTCAATACCAATCACTCGGTGGTCGGTTATTACACGGCCAAGTCCTGGCGTCTGCCGGAGCACGTGAGCGCGGCGATCGCCAATCATCACAATGCGTTGGCGGTGTTCAGCGATGAGACTTCGCGCAACAGTTCGTTGAAGAACCTGTTGGCGATCCTGAAAATGGCCGAACACATTTGCGCGTCGCATCGGGTGCTGGGCAACCAGGCCGAAGACCACGAGTGGAACAGCATCGCGCCGCTGGTGCTCGATTATGTCGGCCTCTCGGACTACGACTTCGAGACCCTCAAGCAGACGATCCGCGACCTCGGCACTCATCGCTGAGTGTCGGACCTTTCCACGCCATGCGCCTGATCCGAGAGCACCATGCCTGAATTGCCAGAAGTCGAAACCACTCGTCGCGGCATCGCGCCGTACCTGGAAGGCCAGCGCGTCAGCCGGGTGATTGTGCGTGATCGCCGTCTGCGCTGGCCGATCCCCGAGGACCTCGATGTGCGCCTGTCCGGCCAGCGCATCGTATTGGTGGAGCGGCGCGCCAAGTACCTGCTGATCAACGCCGAAGTCGGCACCTTGATCAGCCATTTGGGCATGTCAGGCAACTTGCGTCTGGTGGAGGCCGGGTTGCCGGCGGCCAAGCATGAGCATGTGGACATCGAGCTGGAATCGGGCCTGGCCCTGCGTTACACCGATCCGCGGCGCTTTGGCGCCATGCTCTGGAGCCTCGATCCGCTCAATCACGAATTGCTGATTCGCCTGGGGCCGGAACCGCTGACCGACCTGTTCGACGGCGAGCGCCTGTTCCAGCAGTCCCGTGGCCGTTCGATGGCGGTCAAGCCGTTCATCATGGATAACGCGGTGGTGGTGGGCGTCGGCAATATCTATGCGACCGAAGCGTTGTTCGCCGCTGGAATCGACCCGCGCCGCGAAGCCAAGAGCATTTCCCGTGCGCGGTATTTGAAACTGGCCATCGAGATCAAGCGCATCCTGGCGGCCGCCATCGAGCGCGGCGGTACTACGCTGCGGGACTTTATCGGCGGTGACGGTCAGCCTGGTTATTTCCAGCAGGAACTGTTCGTGTACGGCCGTGGCGGCGAACACTGCAAGGTGTGTGGCACGGGGCTGCGGGAAGTGAAGCTGGGGCAGCGCGCCAGTGTTTTTTGTCCGCGTTGTCAGAGCTGAAGGTCAGTTGGATCTTCAGTGAGGCTGATGACGCTTTCGCGAGCAAGCCCGCTCCCACAGGGGATTTGTGTACGGCGCAGATCCCCTGTGGGAGCGGGCTTGCTCGCGAAGAGGCCCGAAAGAGCGCTGAAAGCCTGAAAATCAAGCCTTACCGGTAATCTTGCGGTATTTCTCCATCAACTGTTCTTCAGTCTCAGGATGGGCTTCGTCCAGTGGAATGCAATCCACCGGGCAGACCTGCTGGCACTGCGGTTCGTCGTAGTGGCCGACACACTGGGTGCACAGGTTCGGGTCGATCACGTAGATCTCTTCGCCCTGGGAAATGGCAGCGTTCGGGCACTCGGGTTCGCAGACGTCGCAGTTGATGCAATCGTCGGTGATGATCAGGGACATGCTAACTCCAGCCGGGGCGGCAGGCCCGGGCGCAATAAACCAATGCGTACAATTGTGCCGCATTGGCGCCCGTGTTGCACGCAGGGGCGACGCACTGTAGGAGCCAGCCTGCTGGCGATGAAGCCGAGAGCGCCGCGGGGTGTCAGGTTTCCCGCGTTATCGTTGACGTCCATCGCGAGCAGGCTCGCTCCTACAGTATTGCGGGGTTATTTCTTGAAGCGCTCGGTCAGGGCGTCCGCCACCGCAGGGTGTACGAACTTGGTGATATCGCCACCCAGGGCCGCAATTTCACGGACCAGCGTCGAGGAGATGAACGAATAACGCTCGGACGGGGTCAGGAACAGGCTTTCCACATCCGGCGCCAGTTGGCGGTTCATGTTGGCCAGCTGGAATTCGTATTCGAAGTCCGACACCGCGCGCAAACCACGCAGGAACACGTTGGCATTCTGCTCTTTGGCGAAATGCGCCAGCAGCGTCGAGAAACCGACGACTTCAACGTTCGGCAGATGTTTAGTGACCTCGCGCGCCAGTTCCACCCGTTGTTCCAGAGGAAACAGCGGGTTTTTCTTCGGGCTGGCGGCGACGGCGATGATCACGTGATCGAACAGGCGCGAGGCGCGTTCGACCAGATCGCCATGGCCCTTGGTAATAGGGTCGAAGGTACCTGGGTACAACACTCGGTTCATCGCGTCGTCCTGGCGGGAATCCGTTGGGGAGTCGGATGGTATCGCAGCCTTCCCGGTCGGCCAAGTCGCCTGTTGGGTAAGAAAGCACTATAGACGATGGGAATAATCGTCATTTTCATGGGTTTTTTAAACGTTCGGCCAGGGAAGTCGCCAGTTGTGCCGTCAGTCCGTAGACCGACAGCTGTGGATTGGCGCCAATGCTGGTGGGGAACAGCGAGCCGTCGTGGATCGACAGATTGGCCAACTGATGGTGCCGGCCGAGGCTGTCGGTCACTGCGTTCGTCGGGTCTTCACCCATGGCGCAACCGCCCATCACATGGGCACTGCCCAGGCGCGTGCGGTACAGCTCCAGGCTCAGGCCATCGATCAGCGTACGGGCTTCGGCAAGGGTCTTCACGTAACGGGCGTCGGCGTGCATCGGCATGACGGCCTTGGCGCCACCGGCAAACTGGATCTCGGCCATGCTGTGGAATGCCCGGCGCAAGCCATCCCAGGCGTAAGGTGAGAGTTGGTAATCCAGCACCGGCGTGTCGTCGCTGCGCAATTCGACGCTGCCACCTGGGCTGTCCGGGTGAAAGCCGTCCCGCAGTAACGCCAGCATGGCGTGGGTATGGGGCAGATTGGCCATGTGTTGCGAATTTTCCTGCCCGAAACCGCCGAGCAAGGTGGCGGCCAGCGCCGGATGCAATGGCGGGACCTCCAGTTTGAAGGACATCTTGCCGGTGGTGCCGTCCTGCCACTGGAAATGGTCGGAATAGATCGACTGAGGCGCGCCGTAGAACGGGTTCACGACTTCGTCGAACAACGCGGCGGACATGTTCACCGGGTGCAGGAACGTACGTTTGCCCAGGCGCTTGTGCGGGTCGGGTGCCCCGGAGCGCATCAGCAAGGCCGGGCTGTTGATGCCGCCACCGGCCAGCACGAAATGCCGCGCCTTGACCGTGATGGTGCGCCCGGTCGGTGCGACGCAGCGTTCATCCATCGCCGAGCAATGCAGACCGGTGATCTTGTCGCCGCTGATCATGAGTTTTTCGGCGCGGGCCAGGTAAAGCAGCTCGCCGCCTTTTTCCAGGGTCGCCGGGATGGTGGTGACCATCATCGATTGCTTGGCGTTGGTCGGGCAGCCCATGCCGCAGTAGCCGAGGTTCCAGCAGCCGCGAACGTTGCGCGGGATGACGTGCCAGCTGTAACCCAGTTCCTGGCAGCCCTTGCGGATCACATCGTTGTTGGCGTTGGGTGGCACCATCCACGGCGCGACGCCCAGGCGCTGCTCCATTTTCTCGAACCACGGTGCCATTTCCGCCGGGCTGTGACCCTTGACGTTGTGCTCTTTGGCCCAGTGTTCCAGGGTCGGTTCCGGGGTGCGGAAACTGGAGGTCCAGTTGATCAGCGTGGTGCCGCCCACCGCCCGGCCCTGGAGGATGGTGATTGCGCCATCCTTGCTCATGCGGCCGATGCCTTCCTGATAGAGGCTGCTGTAGGCCTGGTCTTCGAGCAGCTTGAAGTCGCTGCTGGTCTTGAGCGGGCCTTCCTCGATCAGCAGCACTTTGTAACCGGCCGCGCTGAGGATTTCGGCGGTGGTGCCGCCGCCGGCACCGCTGCCGATGATCGCCACGTCTGCTTCGAGTGTCAGGTCCTGGGTCAGTTGCGAGCCGTTGTAGGTTTTCCAGCCTCGGGCCATGCCTTCGCGAAACGGATCAGGTACGGGCATCTTCGGTTCTCTTTTTATTGTTGGAGTAGGCGGTGAAGCGGCTGGCGCCTTCGCGGGCAAGCCCGCTCCCACAGGGGCACGCGGTCAATGTGGGAGCGGGCTTGCCCGCGAAGGGGGCGACTCGGTTTCAGACCGTAGGCGGCCCGGGATACCCGCAATGCGCCCAGGATTCCTTGCGGCCGTACCAGGCCATCATCACCAATTGCAGCAAAGAGCTGTGGCCCATGCGCAACAGGCTCAACGAGCTGTTTTCCCAGCGATCGAGGAATTGCCGGATATCGTCGGCGCTGGCGTTTTCCCAGCTGCCCCAGATCCCGGTCAACGGTCCGCGGGTGACGGCCATGCCCAGCACATCGAACAGTTGGCGGGTCAGTTTGAGCATTTCCGGCGACAGGTGCGCGAGGTTGTAATCCAGGCTTTTAAGTGTGCCTTCGACAGCTTCGGGCATCCGTTCGGAGGTCACGGCGCCATCGAGCATGACCGGAATCAACGCTCGCAAGAACAGCAGGTCGCCGCCGCGCAGCGTGACGAAGCCACTGGCCGGGACGCTCGCCGAACAGCCGCTGAGGCTGGCGCCCAACCCGGCAGTGGCGAGAAAGGCGCTGGCGCCGAGGCTGAATTTAAGCAACCCGCGCCGTGACAGCGCGGGTGTATCGGACAAACTGGGATTCATTGTTGTTATTTCCCGGCGGTGATGATCGTTAGCGGATGAACAGTTTCTGGATCAGCTTCTGGATCGATTTGCCATACGGCGGGTAAATCAGTTTCGCCGCGTTGAACCGCTGTTTGATCAAGACACCCTTGGCCTTGCTGAAGGTCAGGAAGCCTTCATGGCCATGATAATGACCCATGCCCGAGGCACCGATGCCGCCGAACGGCATGTCGTCCTGGGCGACGTGCAGCAGTGTGTCGTTCAAGCACACACCGCCGGAGTGGGTTTCGTGCAGCACGCGCTGTTGCTCGCGCTTGTCGTAGCCGAAGTAGTACAGCGCCAGTGGGCGCGGGCGTTGATTGATGTAGGCAAACGCCTGGTCCAGATCCTTGTACGGCACGATCGGCAGCAGCGGCCCGAAGATTTCGTCCTGCATCACCGTCATCTCGTCGGTGACATTGAGCAGCAGGCTATGGCCCATGCGGCGGCCCTGGCCCTGGTCGAACAGCGGCATCAGCAACGCACCCTTGCTGGTGGCATCGCTGATATAGCTGTTGAGGCGCGCCAGTTGTCGCTCATTGATGATCGCGGTGTAGTCCGGGTTGTCGGTCAGCGTCGGATAAAACCCGCGAACGGCAGAGCGATAGGCTTCGACGAAACCTCCCACGCGATCCTCCGGCACCAGCACATAGTCCGGGGCCACGCAGGTCTGGCCGGCGTTCAGGGTTTTACCGAAGGCGATGCGCTCGGCGGCGTCCTTGAGCGGTACATCGTGGGAAACGATGGCCGGGGACTTGCCGCCCAGCTCAAGGGTCACCGGGGTCAGGTTTTCCGCAGCGGCGCGCATCACGTGTTTGCCAATGCTGGTGGCGCCGGTGAACAGCAGGTGATCGAACGGCAGACGTGAAAACGCCACGCCAATATCTGCCTCGCCAAGGACCACGCACACCAGGTCTTCGGGGAAAATGCGCGCCAGCAGTTGCTTCATCAGCAGGCCGGTCGCGGGGGTCGACTCACTGAGCTTGAGCATCACCCGGTTGCCCGCCGACAGCGCGCCGACCAATGGACCAACGGCCAGGTACAGCGGGTAGTTCCACGGCACGATGACCCCGACCACGCCCAGCGGTTGGTAAACGACTTTGGCAGAGGCGGGCTGGAATGCGACACCGACCTTGCGCCGCGAAGCTCGCATCCAGCCCTTGAGGTGTTTGCTGGCGTAATGAATGCCGTGCAGGCTGGGCATCAGTTCGGCGACCAGGGTTTCATCGGCGCTGCGATGGCTGAAGTCCTGGCTGATCGCATCGATCAAGGCCTGGCGTTCGCTGTTCAATAAATCCTTCAGGGCCTTGAGCCATTGCTGGCGCTGCGCGGCGGGCGGCATCGGGTTGGCGGCGTAGGCGGCACGCTGAGCGTCGAACAGGGCCTGAAGCTCTTCCAGCGGCTGCTGTAGGTTTTGCAGGTAGGAAATGTCAGCAGTCATGGTCGGCTCCGGATTTATTGTAATGAAGCACTTTTTAGAGTGTATGCTCTAAAAAGTCAAATGACATCCTGTAACAGCTTTGTTTTATCCGCTCGCGGATAGATCTAAGATGCCCGTCAACGCACTCTGAATTAAAGCTCAAGCCATGGCCCCACGGATCAAAACCAGCGAGCGCATCGTGCAGAACAGCCTGGAGCTGTTCAACCAGCAGGGCGAGCGCAGCATCAGTACCAACCACATTGCTGCCCATATGGAAATTTCCCCGGGCAACCTGTACTACCACTTCCCTAACAAGCAGGCGATCATCGCCGTGCTGTTCAGCGAGTACGAAAGCCTGGTGGACAGCTTCCTGCGCCCTCCCCAGGGGCGTGCCGCCACGGTGGAAGACAAGCGCTTCTACCTCAAGGAGCTGCTGTCGGCGATGTGGCGCTACCGCTTTCTGCATCGCGATCTCGAACATTTGCTCGACAGCGACCCCGAGCTGGCCGACCGCTATCGACGCTTTTCCCAGCGCTGTCTGATCCAGGGTGGGGCGATCTATGAAGGTTTTGTCGCCGCCGGCATTTTGAAGATGGACAAGGTGCAGATCGAATCCCTGACCCTCAATGCCTGGATCATCCTCACGTCCTGGGTGCGCTTCCTGTGCACCACGCGGGAGAACTCCAGCCACTTGAGCGAACAGGCCATTAAACGCGGGGTTTATCAGGTGCTGGTGCTGGAAGCTGGGTTCGTCACGGATCAGTCCCGCGATGCGGTCAAGGCCTTGTTCGAAGAGTTTTACGTGCCCCTGGCCCAGGCGCTCGAGGAAGTGTCGTAGGATCGACGTCTGATAAAAATCACAGGAGCCCGTTATGCCCATTGCGCAACTGATCAGCCCGCAAGCACTGGACCTGAAAAAGGACCAGCCGGGGCTGGTGATTCTGGATTGTCGTTTTGCCCTTGAAGACCCGGTTTACGGTCAGCGCAGCTATGCCGAAGGGCACATCGCCGGTTCGAGCTACGCCGACCTCGAGCGTGATCTGAGTGGCGTGGTGGTCAAGGGCGTGACCGGGCGCCATCCGCTGCCCGAGCCGGCGCAACTGATCGAGCGCCTGCAAGCCTGGGGCATCAACGCCGATAGCGAAGTGGTTCTGTACGACGACGGTCCAGGGGCCTATGCGGCGCGGGCCTGGTGGTTGCTGGCCTGGTTGGGTAAACGCGACGGTGTATTCATCCTCGATGGCGGCCTCAAGGCCTGGCACGCGGCCGGTTTGCCGCTGAGCCTGGATGCGCCGGCGATCACTCGTGGTTCCTTCACCGGCAGTCCTGACACGGCGTTGCTGATCAGTGCCGAGCAATTGCAAAAGCGCCTCGCCCGGCCGGAACTGACCCTGCTCGATGCCCGCGCACTGCCGCGTTTCAAGGGGGAAGTGGAGCCGATCGATCCGATTGCCGGGCACATTCCCGGCGCCCAGTGCGCGGCGTTTACCGACAACCTGGGCAGTGACGGGCGTTTTCTGCCGGCCGATCAGCTCAAGCAGCGTTTTGCCGCAAAACTGGGCGATCGTTCGCCGAAGGATCTGGTGGCGTACTGCGGTTCCGGCGTGACGGCGTGCCACAACCTGTTTGCGTTGTGTCTGGCCGGTTATCCGTTGGGTTCGTTGTATGCCGGGTCGTGGAGCGAGTGGATCAACGAGCCTGCGCGGGGCATTGCCACGGGCGAGTGAGCATCACGAAACCTTGTGGGAGCGAGCTTGCTCGCGATGGGGCCATCACATTCAATATTGATGCTGATTGTTAAGCCGCCATCGCGAGCAAGCTCGCTCCCACAGGGATGGATGGTGTTTGTGAGATCTAGTTAAGCCTCTAGTCCCCTTTTTGCACTGCGATACGCCCCCGGTCCAACCCCATACACCTGCTTGAACTGCCGACTCAGGTGGCTCTGGTCGGCAAACCCCAGTTGCATGGCGACTTCCAGCGGCAGACAGCCACTCTGCAGCAACGCCCGTGCCCGGGCGATGCGTTGTTGCATCAGCCAGGTGTGCGGCGGCATGCCGGTGGCCCGGCGGAACACCCGGGCGAAATGGAAGGGCGAGAGGTTGACCGCCGCCGCCAGCGTCTCCAGTGAGGGTGGCGCTGCCAGTTGCGCGTGCAGCAATTCCTTGGCCAGGCTCACGGCCCGGTGTTCCTTGCCGGGCTTACCGGCATCGGGCACCGCCGCATGACGCTGCAACAGCGACAGCACCAGTTCGCGCCAGACCGTTTGTTGCTGCAACGCGGTGGCGGGGCTTTCCAGCAGGCGATGAAGTTGGCAGAAGCCGTTCACCAGATCCTGATCGCGATACAGCGTGGCGCCGAAGGCCGGCAGGTGGTGGGTCGGCAGTTCGAGTTCGGCCAGCAGCGAGGTTATCTGCCCGCTGTCCGGATAAAACGCCCGGTAAAGCCAGCCATCCTCGGTGCCTTTGTGGCCGGTGTGCAATTCATCGGGGTTGATCAGCACCAGCGTACCGCTGCCCGCGAGGTGTTCAGCACCGCGATAGCGATAACGCTGGGCACCGGCCATGATCATGCCGATCACATAGCCGTCATGCACATGCGGGGCAAAACGATGATCGATGTAGCGGGCGGACAATAACTCGACCCCGGCCAGGGGCGGGGTTTGCCAGAAGTGGATTGACTCGCCCTGGTCAGCGTCCATGACTCAGGCGCGCCCTGTGGCGGCCAGCCACTCGGGGATGCGCCGTTCAAGGTAGTAACCCGGTTGCCTTAGCGTACCGTCGACGAAGCCGACATGCCCGCCCTTGGCTTGCAGCTCGAATTGCGTGGATGCGGACAACTCATCGGCGTGCGGCAGGCTGTGGGGAAACACGAAGGGATCGTCGGCGGCCTGAATCATCAAGGTCGGCGTACGAATCTCGCCGAGGAAGTAGCGGCTCGAGGCGCGGCGATAATAGTCCTCTGCATCGACAAAGCCGTTCAGCGGTGCGGTAACCCGGCCATCGAAATCCCAGAACGTGCGCATGTTTTCCAGCGAGCCGAGCGCAGCCAATGCGGCCAGTCCATCCTCACGTCCGTCGTGCTGGAACTGTCGCTGTTTGTTCTTGATGTAGGCGACCATCTCGCGCATGAAATGTGCCTGGTAAACCTTGGAGAAACCCTGGCCGATGCGGTCGGCGCACTGGTCCAGGCGGAACGGCACCGAGACCGCCACGGCGGCCGTCACGCCGCTGTCGCTGCCGGTTTCGCCCAGATGCTTGAGCAGGACATTACCCCCGAGGGAGTAGCCCACCGCATACAGGGGGGCGAGAGGTCGTTTGGCTCGCAAGTGTCTGATCGCTTCGGCCAGGTCTTCACTGGCACCGGAATGGTAACTGCGTGGCAGCAGATTGGGTTCGCCCGAGCAACCGCGCCAGTTCAGCGCGACGCTGGCCCAGCCCCGGTGACCCAAGGCTTTTTGCAGGCCAGCGACATAAGGTGAATTCGAGGACCCGGTAAGCCCGTGCAGCACCAGCACCAAAGGCGCGTCGGCGCTGTGCGGACCGTGCCAGTCCAGATCGAGAAAGTCGCCATCTTCAAGCCACAGGCGTTCGCGCTCGCGGCCGATGTGCACGGTTTTACGCCACAGCGGCCCCCACAAGGTTTGCAAGTGCGGATTGCCGAGGCCGAAGGCCGGGGTGAAGCGTTCTGGCGGATGGGGCACGTTCTTTCTCGATGCAGCGGTGCGTAGCAGGTACGCACCTTTTTCAGGCCGGTCGATTAACCGGCGATCTCTGCCATACGTTGCCACAACGAGTAGTAGACGCGCCCGGATTTCTGCTCGCGGTGCAGGCGCCAGTTCTCCGGCAGGCCCAGGGTCGACGGCGCGGATTCGCTTTCGGTGTACACCCAGGCATCTTCGGCCAGCCATTGACGCTCTTCGAGCAACTTGCAAACGGCGGGCAGCAGGTTCTGGTTGAACGGCGGATCGAGGAACACCAGGTCGTAGGCCGTTGCGGTCTGGGTTTCCAGGTAGCGCAGGGCATCGGCGGTCTGGACCTGGCCGTTGGTGCACCGCAGGGTGCCCAGGTGCTCCTTCAGGCTGGACACCGCGATGCTGCTGGCGTCCAGCGCCTGGCCCATGGCCGCGCCACGGGACAGGGCTTCGAGGAACAACGCGCCGCTGCCGGTGAACGGGTCGAGCACCTTGGCGCCCGGCACGTACGGCGCGAGCCAGTTGAACAGGGTTTCACGCACGCGGTCCGGCGTCGGGCGCAGGCCAGGGGCGTCGGGAAAACTCAGTTTGCGGCTGCGCCATTCGCCACCAATGATGCGCAGCTGGTTCACGCCGTTATGGACGTTTTTGGCGGGTTTCTTGGGACTGGCCATTAATGCTCCGGAACCCCGAGCGGCTGCTCGGAAGGTTTATCAGTAGGGGTCGGTAACGGCTTTTGCGGCACGGTCGGGCCAGCGCTGACGATGACCATCTTGTCCGTGCCCAGGTGTTTGTTCATGGCGGCTTTGACCTGTTCGACGGTCAAGGCCTGGGACTGTTGCATGAATTCTTCCAGGTGGCTCAACGGCAGGTTGTAGAAACCGATGGCGCCCAGTTGGCCGACGATATCGGCGTTGCTGGCGGTAGACAGCGGGAAACTGCCGGCCAGTTCGCGCTTGGCGTCGTCGAGCTCCTTTTCGGTCGGGCCGGTTTCAAGGTAGTCGGCCAGGACGTCCTGCACCAGTTTCAGGGTGCCTTCGCTCATCTCGGCGCGGGTCTGCAGGTTGATCATGAACGGGCCGCGCACCTGCATCGGGGTGAAGCCCGAATAAACACCATAGGTCAGGCCACGCTTCTCGCGCACTTCGCTCATCAACCGGGTGCCGAAACCGCCGCCACCGAGAATCTGGTTGCCCATGGACAGCGCCGCGTAGTCCGGATCGTCGCGATCGATGCCCAATTGCGCGAGCATCAGGTTGGTCTGCTTGGACGGGAACTCTATGTGGCCGATGCTCGCCTTCGGCTCAGTCGGCTGCGCGATTTTTGGCAGCGCCGGACCTTTGGGCAGGGCGGCGGAAACCTGTGCGGCAATCGTTTCGGCTTCGGCGCGGGACAGGTCGCCGACCAGCGCGATCACCACGTTACCGGCCGCGTAGGCTTTCTCGTGGAAAGCGCGCAGTTGTGCCTGGGTGATCGCCGGTACGCTTTTCGCCGTGCCGTCGCTGGAATGCGCGTACGGGTGATCACCGTACAAGCGGCTCATCAGTTCCAGGCTCGCCAGTTTGCCGGGGTTCTGTTTCTGGTATTCGAAACCGGCGAGCATCTGGTTCTTGATGCGCAGCAGTGAGTCGGCAGGGAAGGTCGGCTTGCCGATGACTTCGGCGAACAGCTTCAGGGCCGGCTCGCGCTTGTCCTTGGCACTCAGGCTGCGCAGTGAAGCGATTGCCATGTCTTTGTAAGCACCGTTGCCGAAATCGGCGCCCAGGCCTTCGAAGCCCTGGGCAATGGCGCCGACGTCCTTGCCGGCCACGCCTTCGTTGAGCATGGCGTTGGTCAGAAGCGCCAGGCCTGGTGCATCGCCATCCTGGCTGCTGCCGGCGGCGAAGATCAGGCGCATGTCGAACATCGGCAGCTCA
Organism: Pseudomonas sp. GW456-E7; assembly: GCF_059424105.1. Lineage (NCBI taxonomy): Bacteria > Pseudomonadati > Pseudomonadota > Gammaproteobacteria > Pseudomonadales > Pseudomonadaceae > Pseudomonas > Pseudomonas sp. GW456-E7. The sequence continues at coordinate 169,570 of NZ_JBWKZB010000004.1, forward strand.
TGGGCTTCGACGAACAGCACCTTGGTGCCTTCGGCGGTGTTCCAGGTCTGCACGTCCAGCTTGCGGTGGTCCGGCGCCTTGCCGTTGAGTTCGGTCAGCGATTGCAGTTTCTGGCTGGCCTTGGCTTTGTCCAGGGCTTCACTGGCACTGGATTCGCCGGAGCGCGACAGATAGAACGCGGCAGAGCCGATAACGGCGGCAGCGATCAGCCCGATCAGGGCCAGGCGGGAGGGTTTACGCTCACTCATGAGTCGTCTCCAGAGGCAGTACATGGGCGACGCTGAGACGTTCGCGGGTGAAATACAGCTTGGCGGCTTTCTGGATATCTTCCGGGGTCACGCTTTCCAGGTCGGCCAGTTCGGTGTCCATCAGCTGCCATGACAGGCCGACGGTTTCCAGTTGGCCGATGGCGGTGGCCTGGCTGGTGATCGAGTCGCGCTCGTAGACCAGGCCGGCGATGACTTGTGCGCGAACCCGTTCGAGCTCTTCGGCCGTCGGCGCAGTGGTTTTCAACTGATCGAGCAGCTTCCACAATCCGGCTTCTGCCTGGGCGATGGTCTTGTGTTTCTGCGAGTTCGGCGACGCCGACAGGGTGAACAGGCTGTCGCCACGGGTGTAGGCGTCGTAACTCGACGAGCCGCCGGACACCAGTTCTTCTCCGCGCTCCAGTTGCGTCGGGATGCGTCCGCTGTACCCGCCATCGAGCAGTGCCGAGATCAGGCGAAGGGCATTGACCAGGCGCTTGTCTTCGGCGGTGGCAATGCTCGGCACGTTGAAGGCCAGCATCAAGCTTGGCAGTTGGGTTTGCACATGCAGGGTGATCTGGCGCTCGCCCGGTTCGGCCAGTTCCAGCGGCTTTTTCGCGGCTGGCACATCACGCTTGGCGATCGGACCGAAATAGCGTTGGGCCAGCGCCTTGACTTCGTCAGGCGTCACGTCGCCGACCACCACCAGCGTGGCGTTGTTCGGCACGTACCAGGTCTGGTACCAGTTGCGCAGTTCTTCGACCTTCATCCGCTCAAGATCGGCCATCCAGCCGATGGTCGGCGTGTGATAGCCGCTGGCCGGGTAAGCCATGGCCTTGAAGCGCTCATAGGCCTTGGACATCGGCTTGTCGTCGGTGCGCAGGCGACGTTCTTCCTTGATGACTTCAATTTCCTTGGCGAACTCGTCGGCCGGCAGGCGCAGGCTGGCCATGCGGTCGGCTTCCAGTTCGAAGGCCACGCCCAGGCGATCCCGGGCCAGCACCTGGTAGTACGCGGTGAAGTCGTCGCTGGTGAAAGCGTTCTCTTCGGCGCCGAGGTCGCGCAGGATCAGCGAGGCTTCGCCGGGGCCGACCTTCTCGCTGCCCTTGAACATCATGTGTTCCAGAGCGTGGGACAGGCCGGTATTGCCCGGCGTCTCGTAGCTGGAGCCGACCTTGTACCAGACCTGGGAAACCACAACAGGCGCACGATGGTCTTCGCGCACGACCACCTTCAAGCCGTTGTCGAGCGTGAATTCGTGGGTGGGTTGCGGGTCGGCAGCCAGGGCCGAAAGGGGCAGGCAAACTGTGCTGAGCAGCAGGCCTGCGGCGCGGCGGGCAAGAGCATTCATTCGTTTTCAAACCTTTGGGGCTGCCCGCTTGTTCTTAGCGTCAGCGGGCGAGAGGGTGCTAGGATACTGATCCGTTTTAGCGGCGGCCACGCCTATCAGGCCTTTATGCTTGATCAGGTTGAATGGGTTTGCGACGGAAGGTGGATATTTATCAACTGAATTCCGCGTTTTCGCCGATTTTGCTGCTTTAGTCCAATGAGAATTCGATTCCGTGAGGTGCCATTGAGCACCTCGACAAAATGTTGCGCGTGAACAAGCTGGGTGAAACACAGTCTGTTCTGCATCGATTATTTATTTGCCGGGGCGCCATTGGCGCGTCGCTACCGTGAGATAGCCGTCCTCCATGTTTGGTTCCAACGACGACAAGAAGACCCCAGCTGCGGCTGGCGAGAAAAAAAGCCTGTTCGGATGGCTGCGCAAAAAGCCGCAGGAACCCGTCGTCGAACAGCCACAAGCCATTCCTGAGCCCGCGCCGACGCCGGTCCCGGTAATAGAAGAAGCGCCCGCACCGGTTGCTCTGCCGATTGCCGAGCCGTTGCTGCAACCCAAGGTTGAAGCCGCTCCCGAACCTGTCAGCGAAATCGTCACCGAACAGCCGCTGGCCCCGACGGCCGAACCCTGGTTGACCCTGCCGGTAGCCGAAGAGCCCGTGGCGTTGGTCGAAAATGACCTGGCCCCCCACGTGACCCCGCCGATTCCGGCCCCGGCAGCGTTTGCGCCTGCACCGGTTCATGCGCCTGTGGTCGAAGCGATTGTTGAACCCGTCGTCGTGGCCGAGCCTGTTTCCGTTGTCAGCCAGCCAGAGGTCCCGGTATTCGTTGCTCCGGTTGCTCCGGTTGCTCCGGTTGCTCCGGTTGCTCAAGCACCAGCACCCGCTCCGATTCCTGTGCCGATCGCGGCACCCGTCGAAACCCCGGTAGAACCCGTACGCCCCGAAGAAACCAAAGCCGGTTTCTTCGCCCGCCTCAAGCAGGGCCTGTCCAAGACCAGCGCCAGTATCGGCGAAGGCATGGCCAGCCTGTTCCTGGGCAAAAAGGTTATTGATGACGAACTGCTCGAGGACCTCGAGACCCGTCTGCTGACTGCCGACGTCGGTGTCGAAGCCACCTCGGTGATCATTCAGCGTTTGACGCAGAAGGTTGCGCGCAAGGAGCTGGCTGACGCCGATGCCCTGTATAAATCCCTGCAAGCCGAGCTGGCGGCCATGCTCAAGCCCGTCGAGCAGCCGCTGAAAATCACCTCGCAGAACAAGCCGTTCGTGATTCTGGTCGTCGGCGTCAACGGTGCCGGCAAGACCACCACCATCGGCAAGCTGGCGAAGAAACTGCAGCTGGAAGGCAAGAAAGTCATGCTCGCCGCCGGCGACACCTTCCGTGCGGCGGCGGTAGAGCAGTTGCAGGTCTGGGGCGAGCGCAACAAGATCCCGGTGATCGCCCAGCATACTGGCGCCGACTCGGCCTCGGTGATCTTCGACGCTGTGCAGGCCGCCAAGGCCCGTGGCATCGATGTGCTGATCGCCGACACCGCCGGCCGCCTGCACACCAAAGACAACCTGATGGAAGAACTGAAAAAGGTTCGCCGGGTGATCGGCAAGCTCGACGCCGACGCACCTCACGAAGTGCTCCTGGTGCTTGACGCCGGTACCGGCCAGAACGCCATCAACCAGGCCAAACAATTCAACCAGACCGTCGAACTGACCGGCCTGGCGCTGACCAAGCTCGACGGCACCGCCAAGGGCGGGGTGATTTTTGCCCTGGCCAAGCAATTCGGCCTGCCGATCCGCTACATTGGCGTCGGCGAAGGCATCGACGATTTGCGTACCTTTGAAGCAGAACCCTTTGTCCAGGCATTGTTTGCCGAGCGGGAGCGTTCATGATTCGTTTCGAACAGGTCGGTAAGCGCTACCCGAACGGTCACGTCGGCTTGCATGAGCTGAGCTTTCGAGTCCGTCGTGGCGAGTTCTTGTTTGTCACCGGCCATTCCGGCGCCGGTAAATCCACGCTGTTGCGCCTGTTGCTGGCGATGGAGCGCCCGACCAGCGGCAAGCTGCTGCTCGCCGGGCAAGACCTGAGCACCATCAGCAACGCGCAGATTCCTTTCCTGCGTCGGCAGATCGGCGTGGTGTTTCAGAATCACCAGTTGCTGTTCGATCGCACGGTGTTCAATAACGTCGCGTTGCCTTTGCAGATCCTGGGCCTGTCCAAGGCCGAGATCGCCAAGCGCGTGGACTCGGCACTGGAGCGCGTGGCGCTGTCGGATAAAACCGATCTGTACCCGGGTGACCTGTCCACCGGTCAGCAGCAGCGCGTCGGCATCGCCCGCGCCATCGTCCACCGTCCGGCCTTGCTGCTGGCGGATGAACCGACTGGTAACCTCGACCCGCGTCTGGCCGCCGAGATCATGGGGGTGTTCGAAGACATCAATCGCCTGGGCACCAGCGTGCTGATCGCCAGTCACGACCTGGCCCTGATCGCCCGCATGCGCCATCGCATGCTGACGTTGCAACGCGGTCGATTGATCGGTGACGGGGAGGCCGCGGTATGAGTGCAACACGTAGCCCCAAGGTTTCCGAGCGCGTGGCCCCGAAAGCCGCCGATCCGCAGCCGCAAAAGAAAAAACACGACGATGATGACGGGCCGGACTTCGCCACGTTGTTCCGTGCCTGGATCGAAAGCCATCGCGCCAGCATGGTCGACAGCCTGCGTCGCCTGGGCAAACAGCCCATCGGCAGCTTTTTCACCTGCATGGTGATGGCGGTGGCCCTGAGCTTGCCCATGGGGCTGTCACTTTTGCTAAGTAACGTCGAGCGCCTGGGTGGTTCCTGGCAGCGCGCGGCGCAGATTTCCCTGTATCTGGACCTTGAGGCCAAGCCAGCCGAAGGCGAATCGCTGCGCGATCAGATAAAGGGTATGCCTGGCGTTGCCGATGCCGAATACGTTGGCCGGGATCAGGCGCTGGAAGAGTTCCAGCAACAGTCGGGGCTGGGCGAGGCGCTCAAGGAATTGCCGGAGAACCCGTTGCCAGGCGTGGTTCTGGTAACGCCGACCGAAGTCGACAAGCCGGCCCTTGAAGCATTAAGACAAAAACTATCCGAGTTGCCGAAGGTACAGCAGGCGCAACTTGATTTAGTCTGGGTCGAGCGTCTGGCAGCCATCCTCAAGCTGGGTGACCGTTTTGTCTTCGGTCTGACCGTACTTCTGGTTTCTGCATTACTTTTGGTGATAGGCAATACCATTCGTCTTCATATTGAAAACCGCCGTACAGAGATAGAAGTGATTAAACTGGTCGGCGGCACTGACAGCTATGTCCGCAGGCCCTTCCTGTACATGGGGGCGCTGTATGGCTTCGGTGCAGGGATTCTGTCCTGGGGCGTGCTTGCGTTCGGCCTTGATTGGCTGAACGACGCGGTGGTAGGTCTGGCCGGTTTGTACGGCAGTGATTTTGCGCTGGCTGGAGTGCCAGTTGCCGACGGTCTGTCTCTCTTGCTTGGCGCGGTGCTGTTGGGGTATATCGGTGCATGGATTGCAGTCGCACGCCACCTGAGGGAGCTTGCGCCTAAGTAGTATCATTTTGCTCGTATTGACCTTTCAGCGTTTATGGGTTTTAGGGAACTTGTCTTTCGGTTTCCGGTCAATTTTCGCAGTGCTGAACTGCACGAGTTTGTAAGTCGGAGGTTTTTTCGTATGACCAATTCTTTGCAACCTGCATATGCTCTGGTCCCGGGTGCGAACCTGGAGGCCTATGTGCACACCGTCAACAGCATTCCATTGCTGTCGCCGGAGCAGGAGCGTGAACTGGCCGAGAGTCTCTATTATGAGCAGGATTTGGGGGCGGCTCGGCAGATGGTGCTCGCCCACCTGCGTTTTGTCGTACATATCGCCCGTAGCTATTCCGGCTACGGCCTGGCTCAGGCTGACCTGATCCAGGAAGGCAACGTCGGCCTGATGAAGGCCGTGAAGCGCTTCAACCCGGAAATGGGCGTGCGCCTGGTGTCCTTTGCCGTGCACTGGATCAAGGCGGAAATCCACGAGTTCATCCTGCGTAACTGGCGCATCGTGAAAGTCGCGACCACCAAGGCCCAGCGCAAGCTGTTCTTCAACCTGCGCAGCCAGAAGAAACGCCTGGCCTGGTTGAATAACGAGGAAGTTCATCGCGTCGCTGAAAGCCTGGGCGTAGAGCCTCGGGAAGTGCGCGAGATGGAAAGCCGCCTGACCGGCCATGACATGGCCTTCGACCCGGCTGCCGAAGCGGACGACGACAGTGCTTTCCAGTCGCCGGCCAACTATCTGGAAGACCACCGGTACGATCCGGCCCGTCAACTGGAGGACGCCGACTGGAGCGACAACTCCAACCACAACCTGCACGAAGCGCTGGAGGTGCTGGACGACCGTAGCCGTGACATTCTCTACCAGCGCTGGCTGGCGGAAGAAAAAGCCACGCTGCACGACCTGGCGCAGAAGTACAACGTGTCGGCCGAGCGTATTCGCCAGCTCGAGAAGAGCGCGATGAACAAGCTCAAGTTGTCGATCGCTGCGTAACTGGCGGGCAGGCAGTAAAAAAACCGAGCAGTGATCCTGTGGGAGCGAGCTTGCTCGCGATGAGGTCCGAACATTCAATACATAAGTTGAATGTCAGGCCGTCATCGCGGGCAAGCCCGCTCCCACAGTGGTTTTCAGGGCCTGAAGAATTGTGATCGGTTATTGAGACCAAGGTGCCCGACGCGAATCGTTCAGGCCCACCAGATAGCTATCCCCGCCCAACTGGCTCATCTGCTGTCGAATCCAGCCCGCTCGCCGCGAAACGTATGAAGTCGGATGGCTTGCGCTCCAGACCCGCGGGTTTGGCAGTACGGCGGCGAGCAAGCTCGATTGCTGTCGGCTGAGATTTTTCGCGCTGGTCCCAAAATGATGCCGTGCCGCAGCCTCCGCGCCAAACACCCCGTCATCCCACTCAACGCTATTCAGGTACACCTCAAGAATCCGCTGCTTGGGCCAGAACACTTCGATCAGTCCGGTGAACCAGGCTTCCAGGCCTTTGCGCAGCCAGCTGCGGCCAGACCACAGGAACAGGTTTTTCGAGACTTGCTGGCTCAGGGTGCTGGCGCCACGGATCGAACCGCCGCGCTCGTTATGGGCAAACGCCGCCTGAATCGCGCCGATATCGAAACCCCAGTGCTCCGGGAATTTCTGGTCTTCGCCGGCAATCACCGCGACTTTCAGGTCGTCGGAGATCTCGTCCCAGGGTTTCCAGGTCCGTTGCAGGTCGATGGGTTCGCCGTCAATCCAGGATTCGATCTTGCGCTCGATCATCAGCGTCGTCCCCGGAGGCGGCACCACGCGAAAGATCAGCACCAGCAATACGCTGCCACCCATGAACCAGAGCACGGCCTTGGAGAAATGACGGAAATAGATACGCAGCATAGAGATGGCTTGGCCGAACCCGTTGAGCGGGCCATTATACAGACCCTTTGGATCGAAACTGACTGGAGTTCTGCATGCTGCGTGGCTTTCTGATGCTGGCCGCTTTTTTCGGCTTCACCGGTGTCGGCCTCGGGGCCTTTGCCGCCCATGGCCTGAAGAGCCGCCTGAGCGCCGAGTACCTGGCGATCTTCCACACCGGCGTCACCTATCAACTGGTGCACGCCCTGGCGTTGCTCGGTATCGCAGCGCTGGCCACGCAAATTCCCGGTCGACTCGTCACCTGGGCCGGTGCGTCGTTTGCTGTCGGGATCCTGCTGTTCTCCGGCAGCCTGTATGTATTGACGCTGACCGGCATCAGCAAGCTCGGCATCATCACGCCTTTTGGCGGTCTGGCATTCCTGGTTGGCTGGCTCTGCCTGGGCCTCGCCGCCTGGCGCCTGACCTGATCCGGAATACGACCTCATGTAGGAGCTGCCGCAGGCTGCGATCTTTTGATCTTAAAAAACAAAAGGCAAAAGATCGCAGCCTGCGGCAGCTCCTACATGAAATGCACGAATCGCATTTCAAGACGAATGGCTTGGGTCGGCCTGACTGATCGGGCTAGAATGCCTGCCCCAAAAAATGATGGCGGCATCCGGCATGCGCATTCAGTTGAACGGCGAATCCTTTGAACTGCCCGACGGTGAAACCGTTGCGGCCCTGATCACCCGTCTGGACCTGACCGGACGCCGAGTGGCGGTCGAACTCAATCTGGATATCGTCCCGCGCAGTCAGCATGCAGACACCACGTTGAACGACGGCGACAACGTCGAAGTGGTGCACGCCATCGGCGGCGGCTAGTAGTCTCGGCCGAGTGGCCACAGAATTCTGCAAGTACCTCACCCCTACAGAGGATTTCCCATGAGCATCGTTCGCAGCGACAAGCCTTTCGTCCTGGCCGGTCGTACTTACCAGTCGCGTTTGCTGGTCGGTACCGGCAAGTACCGTGACATGGAAGAAACCCGCCTGGCCATCGAAGCCTCGGGTGCCGAGATCGTCACCTTCGCCGTGCGCCGCACCAACCTCGGTCAGATCGAGGGCGAGCCGAACCTGCTCGAAGTGCTGTCGCCGGATCGCTACACCTTCCTGCCGAATACCGCCGGTTGCTACGACGCCATCGAAGCTGTGCGCACCTGTCGCCTGGCCCGTGAGCTGCTCGACGGCCACAACCTGGTGAAGCTGGAAGTGCTGGCCGATCAGAAAACCCTGTTCCCCAACGTGATCGAAACCCTCAAGGCCGCCGAAACACTGGTCAAGGAAGGCTTCGACGTGATGGTCTACACCAGTGATGACCCGATCATCGCCCGGCAATTGGCGGAAATCGGCTGTATCGCGGTGATGCCGCTGGCCGGTCTGATCGGTTCAGGTCTGGGGATCTGCAATCCGTACAACCTGCAGATCATCCTCGAAGAAGCCAAAATCCCGGTGCTGGTGGATGCTGGCGTCGGTACCGCTTCCGACGCCACCATCGCCATGGAACTGGGTTGTGATGCGGTGCTGATGAACTCGGCCATCGCCCACGCCCAGCAGCCGGTCATGATGGCTGAAGCCATGAAACATGCGATCGTCGCAGGCCGCCTGGCTTACCTCGCCGGCCGTATGCCGAAAAAACTCTATGCCAGCGCCTCTTCGCCGCTGGATGGTCTGATCAAGTAAGAGCCATTGATGACTGAATCGAACGACACGCCAATCCAGACGGAAGAAGGCGACGAGCGCCAACACCGCCGCATCAAGAGTTTCGTGATGCGCGCCGGGCGCATGACCGAAGGCCAGCAACGTGGCCTGGAGCAGGGCGCGCCGCTGTACGTGCTGCCGCTGGCCGATGCGCCGGTGGACTTCGACCAGGTGTTCGGTCGCTCGGCACCGCGCTCGCTGGAAATCGGTTTTGGCATGGGCCATTCGCTGCTGGAAATGGCAGCGGCTGCGCCGGACCAGGACTTCATCGGCGTCGAGGTTCACCGTCCGGGTGTCGGGGCGCTGCTCAATGGCGTGCTGACCCAGGGGCTGACCAACCTGCGAGTCTACGATTGCGATGCGATCGAAGTGCTCAACCGCTGCGTGGCCGATAACAGCCTTGATCGCCTGATGCTGTTTTTCCCGGATCCGTGGCACAAAAGCCGTCACCACAAGCGCCGTATCGTCCAGGCGTCCTTCGCCGAGCTGGTGCGCAGCAAGTTGAAGGTCGGCGGTATTCTGCACATGGCCACCGACTGGGAACCGTACGCCGAGTACATGCTGGAGGTGATGAATGTCGCCCCGGGTTACCGCAACCTCGCCGAAGACGGCAAGTGCGTACCGCGCCCGGCCGAGCGCCCGATCACCAAGTTCGAACGCCGTGGCGAGCGTCTTGGGCATGGTGTGTGGGATTTGAAGTTCGAAAAACTGGCTTAAACTGCAATACAAAACAATGTGGGAGCGGGCTTGCTCGCGAAGGCGTCGTGTCAGTCGACATTAATGTTGTCTGATACACCGCTTTCGCGAGCAAGCCCGCTCCCACAGTCGTTTTGTGTGTGCTGCAGGATCAGCGGCGATCCGCGACCACGCCAATCAACACCAACACCACCAACAACACCGGCGCCAGGCTGTAGTTGTTGAACTGGCTCAAGCCGCGCACGACCCATGGCGTGGCGTAGATCAGCGCCGCGCCGCTGCCGATCATGCACAGCAGGGACATCAGCGGCACGCGCAAGGCGCCGGCGATGCTGCCCAGGCGCTGCTCGACCCAGCCTTTGAAATCCGCACCAAACAGCACCAGCAGGCAGCCCACCAGGGCCAGGGCGATTTCCGAGAGGTTGCTGCGGCTCCAGCGAGACACGGTGGCAAGCAGGTCGAGTACCAAATCCATTCGATTTCCTTATGTCAGAAATTTCTGCAGCAAGTCGTTGAGGAAGAGTTGTCCGCGCATCGTGGCTACCAGGCGTGACGGTTCGACCTGCAACAGGCCGCTTTGTTCGGCTTCACGTCGGCCTTCAGCAAGGCTTTCCAGGGTCATGCCGGTACGTTCAGGGTACAGCCGCGATTCTACGCCTTCAGTCAGGCGCAGCGCGTTCATCAGGAATTCGAACGGCATTTCGTCGTTGGTCAGCGCTTTCTCGCCGGCCCGGAAGCTTTTCGCCGGATTCAGGTAGTCCTTCGGCAGGCGGGTTTTCCAGGTGCGGACAATGCGCCCGTCCGGGTGACTGAGCTTGCCGTGGGCACCGGCGCCGATGCCGATGAAGTCGCCAAAACTCCAGTAGTTGAGGTTGTGTCGCGCCGGGCGACCGGGCAGGGCATAGGCCGAGACTTCGTACTGGGCGTAACCGTGTTCGGCCAGCAGCGCTTGCCCGGCCTCCTGGATGTCCCACAGCGTGTCGTCTTCCGGCAGTGTCGGCGGCTGGTTCCAGAACACCGTGTTCGGTTCCAGGGTCAGTTGATACCACGACAGGTGTGTCGGTTTCAGGGCGATGGCTGTGCGCAGGTCGGCCAAGGCATCGTCCAGGGACTGATTCGGCAAGCCGTGCATCAAGTCCAGGTTGAAGTTGTCGAACCCGGCCTGCCGCGCCATGCCGGCGGCACGTACGGCTTCGTCGCCGTTGTGAATCCGCCCCAAGGCTTCAAGCTTTTCTTGCTGAAAACTCTGGATGCCGATCGACAGGCGATTGATCCCCAGTTTCCGGTATGCCACGAACTTGTCTTGCTCGAACGTACCCGGATTGGCTTCCAGCGTGATTTCGATGTCGCTGGCAAAGGGGATGCGTTGTTCGACGCCTCTGAGCAAGCGACCCAGGGAATCGGCACTGAACAGGCTCGGCGTGCCGCCACCAAAGAAGATCGAGCTCAGCTCACGGCCATAGACGGCGTGCAGGTCCTGGTCGAGATCGGCCAGCAACGCGTCGACATACTCTTCCTCCGGTAGCACAGGGCTGGCGGTGTGGGAGTTGAAGTCGCAATAAGGGCATTTGCGCACACACCACGGGATGTGGATGTACAGCGCCAGGGGCGGCAACACAGGCAGTGCCGCCCGGGGCGATGAAGCATCGCCGCCGAAGATCAGCGGCGACGCGGATGATTCACGGGTCATTTCAAGCCCAGACGCTGGCGCAGCAGATCCATTGCACGGGCGCGGTGGCTGATCTGGTTCTTGTCGGCAGGGCTTAGTTCGGCGCTGGAGCAATCGCGCTCCGGCACCCAGAACAGCGGGTCGTAGCCAAAACCGTGTTCGCCGCTGGCCTGGGTCAGGATTCGCCCGTGCCACAAACCTTCGCAGAGGATCGGCAACGGATCGTCGGCATGACGTACCAGTGCCAGCACGCAGACGAACTGCGCCCCACGCTCGGCTTCAGGCACGTCTTTCAACACGTCGAGGAGCTTGGCGTTGTTCGCCGCATCGCCCTTGCCGTCGGCATAACGCGCGGAGTAGATACCCGGCGCACCGCCGAGGAAATCCACCGCCAGCCCGGAATCGTCGGCCAGCGCCGGCAAACCGGAAATGCGCGCGGCATTACGGGCCTTGAGGATGGCGTTCTCGACGAACGACAGGCCGGTTTCTTCAGGTTCGACGCTGCTGAACTCGCCGATCGAGCGCAGATGCACCGACTCGCCGAGCATGGCCTGGAGTTCTTTGAGTTTGCCGGCGTTATGGCTGGCCAATACGAGTTGCGTGAAGTTGATCATTGGCCAGGGAAGAGCTCTTGGTTGAAATTGATGGTGTTGATTTTGTCACCGGTCTGCACCTTGATGTCGAAGGTGCGGACTTCCTGCTGATCCACCGGATATTGTGCGATGTAGTAGATCGCACCTTGTTCGGTGATCTGTTTGAACTGCAGTGGCACCGTCTGGCTGGTCAGGTCTTTGACCGAACCGCTCACCTGGGCCATCAGTGGCTTGCCTTCCTTGAGCACCGAGACATTGATCACGCCCTGGTTCTTGCTGCGGATCAGTTCGGCGGACTTGGCAATGTCCGGGGTCAGGTAGGTGGAGTTGAACGTGTTGTAGTGCACCGTCACGTCGCCAAAGGTTTCCTGGCGCTCGCCCTTGATGGCTTCGGCGCCCATGGCGGTGACGCTCAGGCAGGCAGTGAGTAGAAACAAAGCAAGACGACCCATGATCGTTCTCCTTGAAATAGGGTGGATCAGACCGCGACCTTGTGGTCGGAAAGTCCCGGACTGCTGACGCGGTAGATTCCGATCTCACCTAACAGATTAGGCCATAGCTTACTGGCCCACCCGTGCCGATGCTGTTGATCCACGGCAAGCCGATCAATGACCTTCGCTTCACGTTCGCGACACAAGGCTTCAAAGTCCGCGAAGGTGCAGAAGTGGATGTTCGGCGTGTTGTACCAGGTGTACGGCAGGAACTCGGAAACCGGCATCCGGCCCTTGCTCGCCAGGTACCAGCGGCAGCGCCAGTGACCGAAATTGGGGAAGGTGATGATGCACTGGCGGCCCACGCGCAGCATTTCTTCGAGGATCTTGTCCGGGTAATGCACGGCTTGCAGGGCCTGGGTCATGACCACGATGTCGAAACTGTTGCTGGCGAAGTTGCCCAGGCCCTTGTCCAGGTCCTGTTCGATGACGTTGATGCCCTTGGCCACGCACTCGGCGATGTTGTCGGCGTCGTTTTCCAGGCCATAACCGGTGACTTGCTTGTTATCGCGCAGCCAGGTCAGCAGTTCGCCATCGCCGCACCCGAGGTCGAGCACGCGGCTGCCGGCGGGGATCCATTCCTGGATGATTTCCAGATCAGCTCTCATGGCTTTCTCACAGCGTAATGCGGTTCATGTAATTGTCGAATGCCTGCAGGTAGCGCGGGATCGGAATCAGGAAGGCGTCGTGGCCTTGCGGTGCGTCGATCTCGAGGTAGCAGACGTCCTTGCGCGCGGCCATCAGTGCGTCCACCAGCTCGCGCGAGCGGGCAGGGGAGAAGCGCCAGTCGGTGGTGAACGACATCACGCAGAACTTGGCTTTGGCACCTTCGAAGGTTTTCGCCAGGTTATCGTCGAAGTTCGCTGCCGGATCGAAGTAATCGAGCGCCTTGGTCATCAACAGGTACGTGTTGGCATCAAAGCGCCCGGAGAACTCTTCGCCCTGATAGCGCAGGTAGCTTTCGACCTGGAATTCGACGCTGTGGAAGTCGTAGTTGAGCTTCTCGCTCTTGAGCCCGCGGCCGAATTTCTCGCCCATGGAGTCGTCGGACAGGTAGGTGATGTGCCCGACCATCCGCGCCAGCATCAGGCCGCGCTTGGGGATCACGCCCTGTTCCTGGAACGAACCGCCGTGGAATTCAGGGTCGGTGAGGATCGCCTGGCGCGCCACTTCGTTGAACGCGATGTTCTGTGCCGACAGCTTGGGGGCCGAGGCGATGGCCAGGCAGTGACGGATGCGGTCGGGGTAGGTGATGCTCCATTGCATCGCCTGCATGCCGCCAAGGCTGCCGCCGATCACGGCCGCGAACTGGGCGATGCCGAGGCGATCGGCCAGGCGCGCCTGACTGTGGACCCAATCTTCGACGGTCAATACCGGGAAATCGGCGCCGAACGGCTTGCCGGTGTCCGGGTTGATGCTGCTCGGGCCGGTGGAGCCGTTGCAGCCACCGAGGTTGTTCAGGCTGACCACGAAGAACTTGTTGGTGTCGATTGGTTTGCCGGGGCCGATGCAGCTGTCCCACCAACCGGGTTTGCGGTCGTCGGGGCTGTGATAGCCGGCAGCGTGGTGGTGCCCGGACAAGGCGTGGCAGATCAGCACGGCATTGCTCGCCGTGGCGTTGAGCGTGCCGTAGGTTTCGTAGATCAGGTCATAGGCCGGGAGCGAACGACCACAGGCCAAAGCCAGCGGCTCGCTGAAGTGCGCCACTTGCGGCGTCACCAGACCAACAGAATCGGGGGGAAAGGCAGCTGGCATCGACCCTGCTCTCATTGAAATGAGGCGTAAGTCTAAAGACCGCTGGGGTTAGCGGCAAGCAAAGGCCGGGCCTGATTTCTTTCAGTAAGTCCGAGGTGCGCCATTCGCGAGCAAGCCCGCTCCCACAGAGGAACGCATTCCCCTGTGGGAGCGGGCTTGCTCGCGAAGGCAGCGCCTCGGTATATCAGTTCTGTCGCGCCAAACCAGGCAAGTCCGGCAACTTCTTCGGCGAGCAAATGCGCACCCGTTTCTGCCGGTTCAACTCGCCACTGATCAAGCTGACCTGGCTCTTGGACACGCCAAAGGCCTTGGCCAGAAACGCCATCAGGTACGCGTTGGCCTTGCCCTCGACTGGCGGCGCGGTCAGGCGGATCTTCAGGCGATCACCGTGCAGCCCGGCGAAATCATCGCTACGGGCTGCCGGTTGCAGGTGACACTCCAGAATCAGGTCGTCACCGTCCCAGCGAAACCAGCTCACCGGGTCAGATCAGCACGCGGAGGATTTGCGGCATCATGGTCAAGGCGGCGAGGTTGTTGATCACCAGCATGTCGATCAGTTTGATCGCCAGGAACGCAAAGATCGGCGACAGATCAAGCCCGCCCAGGTTTGGCAGGAACTTGCGGAATGGCGCCAGGGCCGGCTCGCAGACGTCGTTCACCAGTTCGGCGCCCGGGTTATGGCTGCCCGGTGCGACCCAGGACAGGATCACGCTGATGATCAGGGCAAAGAAGAAGATGTTCAGGAATAGCGCGGTCACACCGATGATCGACCAGATCAGCAGTTGCAGCGGATTGCCGGTGGTGCCGTAGGTCAGCAACAGGGTCAGGGCCATCAGGGCCAGTTGCACCAGGATCGCCAGCACCAGCGAGGACATGTCCAGGCCGAACACGCTCGGGATGATCCGGCGCAGCGGCTTGAGCAGGGGCTGGGTGGCCTTGACGATGAACTGGCAGATCGGGTTGTAGAAGTTCGCCCGCACCAGTTGCAGCACGAAGCGCATCAGCACGATCAGCAGGTACAGGCTGCCGAGGGTTTGCAGCACGTAGACCGCTGCGGTGTTCAATCCAATCATGAAAAGCTCCTTATTGACCCAGTTGTTCGGCCATCTCGGCCGAGCGATGCGCGGCAGCGCCGAGTGCTTTTTCGACCAGGGCTTCAAAACCATTGGCCTGGAACGACTTGATTGCAGCTTCAGTAGTGCCCGCAGGGGAGGTGACACGGCGGCGCAGCTCGGCTGCGTCGACGTCGCTGGAGACCGCCATGTGCGCGGCGCCCAGTGCGGTTTGCAGGGTCAGTTGCGCGGCGATGTCCGCCGGCAGGCCAAGTTTCACGCCGGCGGCGGTCATGGCCTCGATCAGCAGGAAGAAATACGCCGGGCCCGAGCCGGAAACGGCGGTGACGGCATCCAGTTGCTGCTCTTCATTGAGCCATAAGGCGATGCCGACCGCGGACAGCAGCGCCTGGGCTTGCTGACGCTGTTCGGCGGTCACTTGGGCTGTTGCGAACAAGCCGCTCACGCCCTGACGCAGTAGCGCCGGGGTGTTGGGCATGCAGCGCACGATCGGCTGGGCGCCAAGCCAGTTGTTCATGCTGGCGCAGGTGATGCCTGCGGCAATCGACACCACCAGTTGATGGGGCTTGAGGCTTGGGCGAATCGCTTCGCACACGGCTTTCATCGCCTGCGGCTTGACCGCAAGGACGACGACGTCGGCGCCGTCGATGGCCTGGGCGTTGTCGGCGAAGGTTTCGATGCCGTGTTCAGCGCTCACGCGGGCGCGGGTTTCTTCGCCCGGATCGCTGGCGCGGATCTGCGCGGCTTCCAGACCCTTGGCCCGCAGGCCGCCGATCAGGCTGGCGGCCATGTTGCCGGCACCGATAAAGGCAATACGCGTCTTGCTCATGTCAGGTCCTTATAAAGAAGAGAGTCGGTCATGGGTTATGGCCGATCGTAATCACGGGCGCCAAACAGGGCCGTACCGATACGGACCCAGGTGGCGCCCTGGGCAATGGCCGACTCAAGGTCGTGGCTCATGCCCATGGAAAGTGTGTCGAGTGGCAGGTTCAGGCTGGCTTGCAGGCTTTGCACGGCCGCAAACGCGGCGTCCTGGGCGGCGCGATCTTCGGTCGGCTCAGGGATGGCCATCAGCCCGCGCAACGTCAGGCGCGGCAGGGCGCTGATGGCACTGGCCAGGGCCGGCAGGTCAGCCGGGGTGCAGCCGGATTTGCTGGCTTCACCGCTGACGTTGACCTGAATGCAGATATTCAGGGGCGGCAAATCGGCAGGACGTTGTTCGGACAGGCGTTGTGCGATTTTCAGGCGATCCACGGAATGCACCCAGTCGAAGTGCTCGGCGATAGCACGAGTCTTGTTCGATTGAATGGGGCCGATGAAGTGCCAGATCAAGGGCAGGTCGGCCAGTTCAAGCTGTTTGCCCAGCGCTTCCTGCAGGTAGTTCTCGCCAAAGTCGCGCAGGCCGGCGGCGTAGGCTTCACGCAGGTCCTGTGCAGGTTTGGTCTTGCTCACGGCCAGCAGATGGACGCTGTTTTCGGCGCGATTGGCGGCAAGTGTTGCGGCATGGATGCGCGAACTAACTTCGAGAATGTTGTCTGCTATGGTGGACATCAAGAGGCGCCAGCGGTCTGAAGGTTCGCGGCATTCTACTGGAATTGAGAGGCGCTATGGATATCACTGAACTGCTGGCGTTCAGCGCCAAACAGGGGGCATCGGACCTGCATTTGTCTGCTGGCCTGCCGCCGATGATTCGGGTGGATGGCGATGTGCGGCGCATCAACCTGCCGGCCCTGGACCACCAACAGGTGCAGGCGCTGATCGATGCCATCATGAACGACACCCAGCGGGTGGACTTTGAGAAGCATCTGGAAATCGACTTTTCCTTTGAAGTGCCCGGTGTGGCGCGTTTTCGGGCCAATGCGTTCAATCAGAGCCGTGGCGCGGGTGCGGTGTTTCGTACAATTCCGGCGAAAGTGCAGAGCATGGACGAGCTGGGCATGGGAGAGGTGTTTCGCAAAATGACCGACGCTCCCCGTGGCCTGGTGCTGGTGACCGGCCCGACCGGCTCCGGAAAGTCCACCACGCTGGCGGCGATGATCGATTACCTCAATAACCATCGCCATCACCACATCCTCACCATTGAAGACCCTATCGAGTTTGTCCACGAGCCACGCAAGTGCCTGATCAACCAGCGTGAGGTCCACCGCGATACCCGCAGCTTCGCCACGGCCTTGCGCTCGGCGCTGCGGGAGGACCCGGACGTGATTCTGGTGGGGGAGATGCGCGATCTGGAAACCATACGCCTGGCGTTGACCGCCGCCGAAACCGGCCATCTGGTGTTCGGCACGCTGCACACCACGTCGGCGGCGAAGACCATTGACCGGGTAGTGGACGTGTTTCCGGGGGACGAGAAGTCAATGGTGCGCTCGATGCTCTCCGAGTCGCTGCTGGCGGTGGTGTCCCAGACGTTGGTGAAGAAGGTTGGCGGCGGGCGCATCGCGGCCCACGAGATCATGCTGGGGACGTCGGCGATCCGCAACCTGATCCGCGAAGACAAGGTGGCGCAGATGTACTCGGCGATTCAGTCGGGAGGGGCGTTGGGCATGCAGACGCTGGATATGTGCTTGAAGGACCTGGTAGCCAGGGGGTTGATCAGTCGTGATCATGCGCGGGAGAAGGCGCGGTCGCCGGAGGGGTTTTGATAGCCCTGAAAAGCAAAAGATCGCAGCCTTCGGCAGCTCCTACACAGCTGCCGAAGGCTGCGATCCTTTGACCTTGCTTCAATCAGCGCTGAACAACCCGCATCTGATTCTGTTCTTTCGGCAGAACCCGCTTGGCAACCACGTAGTGGTTTTCCCAGTACGGTTTTTTCAAGGTGTCGATGCTCACCGACTTGCCGCGACGTGGCGCGTGGATGAAACGGTCGTTGCCCAGGTAAATGGCGACGTGATTGACCCGGCGGCTCTTGATGTTGAAGAAAATCAGGTCGCCCGGCTTCAGGTCGTTGCGATCGACTTTCTCCCCATGACCGCTGGCCATGGCATTGGAGGTGCGTGGCAGGTCGAACGTGGCGTCGTTGAACGCGTATTTCACCAGGCCGCTGCAATCGAAGCCTTTGCTTGGGCTGCTGCCGCCCCAACGATAGGGAGTGCCAAGGACGTTTACGGCGCGGCTCAGCACGTCGCTGCTTTCCTTGGTGCCCATCGGTGGAACCAGCCCGCTTTTGCTGTTGGCCAGGCTTGGAGCATATTTGGCGGATTTCTTGTCTTTGCTCGAAGGAGCAGAGACATGGGATTTAGGGGTGTAACCATTAACGTTTGGAAGACGTTGCTCACGATTGGTGGCGTGGGCGGCCAGTGGCATCAAAAGGCAAATGGTTAGCCATGTCTTGAAAAATGAACGCATTAGGCAAGGCTCTTAATAAGTTAGCGCGCAACTTTATAACAGCTTTTTTGCCGCTTCCGAGGCCGTTGGTCGATTGAACCTGGGGGACAATGGTGGCAAAAAAGCGGCAGAATGGCGCAATTGTCGGACAGAAGTCCGGTGTTACAAGGCTTTGACGGGAGTGAAGGTAGCATTTGCCATACGTCGGGTGCCTGTAAAAAAGTCACAAAGAATTGAAGAATATTTATCTATCGTGTGAATCGAGGTCATTCATGAACCCCTATCAACAGACTTATCCGCAGCAAGACACCCACAGCAAAGTGATCGGTTATTTGCTGTGGATTTTCGGATTTACCGGCGCTCACCGCTTCTATTACGGCAAGCCGGTGACCGGGACGATCTGGTTCTTCACCTTTGGTTTGCTGGGCATCGGCTGGCTGATCGACCTGTTCCTGATCCCGGCGATGGATCGCGAGGCTGACCTTCGGTTTACCGCGGGGCCCATCGAATACAACGTGGCGTGGATTCTGCTGACGTTTCTCGGGGTGTTCGGTGTGCACCGGATGTATCAGGGGAAATGGATCAGTGGGCTGCTGTACCTGCTCACCGGCGGGTTGTTCTTTCTCGGGGTGCTGTATGACTTCTGGACGTTGAATGACCAGGTGTCCGTGCGTAACGCGCAGCGTCGATAAGCGAAGCGCAAAAGATCGCAGCCTGTAGGAGCTGCCGCAGGCTGCGATCTTTTGTTTTTAAGCCTGGTGGCTAATGCGCCCATCCACCAGGGTGTAACGCACCACACCCGGCAAGCTGTGGCCAATGAACGGGCAGTTCTCGCCCTTCGACAACCAGGTTTCGCCCGCGACGGTCGAGGCCGCCGGGTCGAACAGCACGATGTCCGCCGCGCCACCCACCGCCAGTTTGCCTGCCGGCAGGCGCAAGGCCTCGGCAGGGCCGGCGCTCAGGCGCTTCAGCAACGTCGGCAGGTCCAGCAAGCCGTCTTCGACCAGGGTCATCGCCAGTGGCAATAGCAGTTCAACGCTGCTGATGCCCGGCTCGGTGGCGCCGAACGGTGCCAGCTTGGCGTCACGCTCATGGGGTTGGTGATGGCTGGAGATGGCCGAGATCACGCCGGATTTCACCGCTGCGCGCAGGCCATCGCGGTCGGCGCGGGTGCGTAGCGGCGGCTGGACGTGATACAGGCTGCTGAAGTCGATCAGGGCTTCGTCGGTCAGGATCAACTGGTACAGGGCGACATCCGCGGTCACCTTCAGGCCCCGGGCCTGGGCCTGGGCGATCAGTTCCACGCCGCGGGCGCTGGTGAGCTGGCTGAAGTGCGCGCGCACGCCGGTCTGTTCAACCAGCAGCAGATCCCGGGCCAAGGCGACGGTTTCGGCGCTTTCCGGGATGCCCGGCAAGCCAAGGAAACTGGCGGTCGGGCCTTCGTGAGCCAGACCGCCTTCGGCCAGGTCGTGATCCTGGGAGTTGAAAATCACCGTCAGGTCGAAAGTGGCCGCGTAGTCCAGTGCCCGGCACAGGGTGCGGGTGTTGCGGAAGCTCTCCAGGCCGTTGCCGAAGGCCACGCAACCGGCGTCGCGCAAGGCAACCAGCTCGGCCAGTTGCTCACCGTCCAGGCCTTTGCTCAGGGCGCCAATCGGGAAGACTTTGGTGTTGCCGGCCTCACGGGCGCGGTCGAGGATCAGTTCGGCCACCGCCGAGGTGTCCAGCACCGGTTTGGTCTTCGGCGGGCAGCACAGACTGGTCACGCCGCCAGCCGCCGCCGCGCGGGTTTCGCTGACAATCGAGCCTTTGCGGCTGTAACCCGGCTCGCGCAGGGCAACGTTGAGGTCGACCAGGCCGGGAGCGGCCACCAGGCCTTTGGCGTCGATCGTGTCGACGGCGACAAAACCGGCGGGCGCCGCGCCAAGGGCGACGACTTTGCAGGCTTCAATGTGGATATCGGTCACTTGATCCAGGCCGCTGGCCGGATCGATCACGCGGGCGCCGAGAATGCTGAGCTTCACTGTGCGCTCTCCTGTTCGAATTGGCCCTGCTCGAATTGACGCTGCGCAGTCTGCCCGCTCATGGCCATGGACAGCACGGCCATACGAATGGCGATCCCGTAGGTCACCTGGTTGAGGATCACCGAGTGCGGGCCGTCGGCCACTGCCGACTCGATTTCCACGCCGCGGTTGATCGGCCCCGGGTGCATCACGATGGCATCGGGTTTGGCGCCGGCCAGGCGCGCGGTGGTCAGGCCGAACAGGCGGTAGAACTCGCCCTCGCTCGGCAGCAGGCCGCCGGTCATGCGTTCGCGCTGCAGGCGCAACATGATCACCACGTCGACGTCCTTCAGGCCTTCGGTCATGTCGGTGTAGACCTTCACGCCGTATTGCTCGATGCCGATCGGCAGCAGGGTCTTCGGCGCAATCACGCGAATGTCCGGGCAGCCGAGGGTTTTCAGGGCCAGCATGTTCGAACGCGCCACCCGCGAGTGCAGGATGTCGCCGACGATGGCCACCGAAAGGTTTTCGAAGCCGCCCTTGTGCCGGCGGATTGTCAGCATGTCGAGCATGCCCTGGGTCGGGTGCGCGTGCCGGCCGTCACCACCGTTGATGATCGCCACTTGCGGGCAGACATGCTCGGCGATGAAGTGCGCGGCACCGGAGTCACCGTGGCGCACGACGAACATGTCGGCGGCCATGGCTTCCAGGTTGCGCAGGGTGTCGAGCAGGGTTTCGCCCTTGCTCGCGGACGACGTGGACACGTTGAGGGTGATCACGTCCGCCGAGAGCCGCTGGGCCGCCAGTTCGAAGGTGGTGCGGGTACGGGTCGAGTTCTCGAAGAACACATTGCACACGGTCTTGCCGCGCAGCAACGGGACTTTCTTCACGGCCCGGGCGCCGACTTCGAGGAAGGAGTCGGCAGTGTCGAGGATTTCCGTCAACAGCTCACGGCGCAAACCGTCGAGCGAGAGGAAGTGGCGCAGCTGGCCCTGATCATTGAGCTGCAGCGGGCGCTTGGTGTCTAGAGGCGTCATCGCAAGGGGGACTCTCAATAGGGCGAATTAAAGGGCGAGGTCTTGCAGTTCGAGCGCGAGTTCCGGGCCGGACAGCTTCACCCGTTCGTGGGCGGCCAGCGACAGGGTCGCGCCCACCACGTTCGGGCGGATCGGCAGTTCGCCGGCGTCCAGGTCCAGCATGCACACCAGCGTCACGCTGGCCGGGCGGCCGTAGTCGAACAGTTCGTTCATGGCGGCGCGGATGGTCCGGCCGCTCATCAGCACGTCGTCGATCAGCACCAGGTGCTGGCCTTCGATCTCGAACGGCAGCGCCGAAGGGCGAACCTGCGGGTGCAGGCCGTTCTGGCTGAAATCGTCGCGGTAGAAGGATACGTCGAGGGTGCCGAGGGGCTCATTGCTGCCCAATTCCTTGAGCAGGGCCTGGGCCACCCAGACGCCGCCGGTACGAATGCCGATGAAACGCGGGTCGCTGATGCCACGGTGTTCCAGGTGGGCCTTCAGGCGCGTGGCCATCTGGCTGATCAGTTCGGCGGGATTGGGCAGGCTCATGGTTGCTCCTTCTTGGGCCCGAGCCGGGTTTCACGCAAGGTGGCTCGGGTTGTAGCTAAGAGAGACGCATCGCGGCTCTTCAGGATTCGAACAGTGCGCCATTTTCGTCGAGCCAGCCTTGCAGCAGAAGGGCGGCGGCGATGGCGTCGACCGGGTTGTCGCGGTAACTGCCTTTCTGGCCGCCACGAGCCAGGCGTTCGCCCTTGGCCTCGAAGGTGGTCAGGCGTTCATCGTGGGTATAGAAGGGCAGGTTGAAGCGGCCGTTCAGGCGCCGGGCGAACTTTTCCGCGCGGGCGCACATGTCGCTGGGCGTGCCGTCCATGTTTAGCGGCAGGCCGACCACCACGGCATCGGGTTTCCACTCTTTGATGAGGGCTTCGACCTGGTTCCAGTCAGGAATGCCGTTCTGCGCTTTCAGGGTGCATAGCTCACGGGCCTGGCCGGTAATCACCTGGCCGACCGCAACGCCGATCTGTTTGGTGCCGTAGTCAAAACCCAGAATCAGCTTCAGGGCCATCAGGCGTGCCCCGCCTGGCTGGTCAGCAGGCTGAGGTTGACGCCCAGGTGTCTGGCGGCCGCTTCCAGGCGAAGTTCGCTGCTGGTGTTGAACAGGATGTCGGCGTCAAACGGGCAGTTTAGCCAGGCGTTCTGCGCCAGTTCGGCCTCCAGTTGCCCGGCTTCCCAGCCGGCATAACCGAGGGCGATCAGGCTTTTTGCCGGGCCGACGCCGTCAGCGATGGCGAACAGGACGTCCTGGGACGTCGACAGGGACAACTCATCTTCCAGATCAACGGTCGCCTGGAAACTCTGCCCCTTGGGGTGAAGGACGAAGCCGCGATCGGTTTGCACCGGGCCGCCGATGAAGATCGGCACATGCTGGCAGAGCGCTGGTGGTTCGATTTCCGGGCGTAATTGCTCAAGGATATCGGCCAGATTCAGCTCTTGCGGACGGTTGACCACCAGCCCCATGGCACCATTGGCCGTGTGCTCGACGATGTAGGTCAAGGTGTGCGCAAAGTTCGGGTCGGCCATGTGCGGCATGGCGATCAGGAATTGATGCTTGAGGTAGCTGGGGCTGACGTTTTTCATGTGCGCTAGTGTGGCGTTCGAGGGGCGAACTGACAAGCTTGAGAGCGCCAAAAGATCGCAGCCTTCGGCAGCTCCTACAGGGGGAATGTGTACATCTGTAGGAGCTGCCGAAGGCTGCGATCTTTTAATTACTGGAAAGGCGATCGCCGCGGGCAAACTTCCAGGTCCGGATGATCTCCAGCCGGTCAACATCCGACAGATCCCCGGTAAAGGGTGCGAACGGCGCCGCCAGCCGGACGATCCGTTGCGCCGCCTGGTCCAGCAGCGGCTGGCCTGAAGATTCCAGCACCAGCACCTCATACAGCGAGCCGTCACGGTTGATCGACACCATCAGGCGCAAATTGCCGTAGATCTGTTTGCGCCGTGCTTCGTCGGGGTAATTGAGGTTGCCGATGCGCTCGACTTTCTTGCGCCATTCGTCCTTGTACCAGGCGCCCTTGTCGCGCATGGTCGAGGCGGCGCTCAAGCGGTGGATGCGCGGGCGCTTGGCGTACAGTTGTTGTTCGGCGGCCAGTTCCGCTTCGAGGCTGGCGATGTCGCTGGACAGTTGCTCGCTGTCGAACGTCGGCGCCTGGACCTGGGGTTTGACCTCGGTCTTGGGCTCCTCGGTCTTGGCGGGGGCTTTTTTCGGCTTCGGCGCCACGGTGGTCACGGCAGCCTTCGGCGGGGCTACCTGCACTTCAGGCTTGGCGGCCGGCGGTGGCGTGACTTTCTGTACCTTGTTGTCCTGGAAGGGCGCGACCTCGGTGGTCTTGGGAATTGCCTTTTTATCCAGGGTGCCGCTGCCTTGCTGGTTCTCTTGCGCCAGGAAATCGGCCTTTTCAGGCTTCTTTTCGCTTTTGAAGGTGGCGAGGGTGATTTCCAGGGTTTTGCTGATCTGCTTGGGCTCGACCACGGCAAACCCGACACCCAGCAGCAAGGCCAGGTGGATCAGCGCCGCCAGGAACAGGGTAAAACCGAGGCGATCGGCCGGGCGCACGCCACGGTGGGCGAGTTCGGCAGGCAGATCGGACGGGAGGGTCATGGCAAAAAAAACCAACATCGCGTTTTTACGGGCCCGGCATGATAACGCAATGTTGGTTTTTAGCTTCAAGCTTCAAGCTGCAAGCGACAAGCTGTAGAGGGGCAGCTTCAAGCTTGTGGCTTGTGGCTTGCGGCTTGCAGCTTCTTCTCGATGGCATCCATCAGCAGGCCGCCGATATCGGTGCCAAAGGCATTGTCGATTTCGCGGATGCAGGTCGGGCTGGTGACGTTGATCTCGGTCAGGTGCTCGCCGATCACGTCCAGGCCAACGAACAACAGGCCTTTTTCACGCAGGGTCGGGCCGACTTGTGCGGCGATCCAGCGATCCTTTTCGGTCAGGGGACGGGCTTCGCCACGGCCGCCTGCGGCGAGGTTGCCACGGGTTTCGCCCTGGGCCGGAATCCGTGCCAGGCAATAATCCACAGGCTCGCCGTCGATCATCAGGATGCGCTTGTCGCCGTCCTTGATGGCCGGCAGGTAGGCCTGGCCCATGATCTGCTGGGCGCCGAGGGCCGTGAGGGTTTCGAGGATCACCGACAGGTTCGGGTCGCCCGCGCGGTGACGGAAGATCGACGTGCCGCCCATGCCGTCCAGCGGCTTGAGGATCACATCGCCGTGTTTGGCGGCGAACTCACGCAACACGTCGGCGCGGCGGCTGACCACGGTCGGCGGCGTGCACTGCGGGAACAGCGTGGCGAACAGCTTTTCGTTGCAGTCGCGCAGGCTCTGCGGCTTGTTCACCACCAGCACACCGGCGCGCTCGGCCTGTTCCAGCAAGTAGGTGGAGTAGACGAACTCCATGTCGAACGGCGGATCCTTGCGCATCAGGATCACGTCCAGATCGCTCAGCAGTGCGTCGCTTTCGGCCCCCAGTTCGAACCATTTTTCCGGGTTGGCGAACACTTGCAGCGGACGCATCCGCGCCCGGGCCTCACCTTCGCCCTGATACAGGTCGCGCTGTTCCATATAGAACAGCTCCCAGCCACGCTTCTGCGCGGCCAGCAACATGGCCAGCGAGCTATCCTTTTTATAGGAAATGCTGGCGATAGGGTCCATGACAATCCCGACGCGAACGCTCATTGGGTTTTCCTCGAAATTTGGGGGCCGGACGTTGATCTTCTGTGGGAGCGAGCCTGCTCGCGATGGCGTGTCAGTCGACATCAATGCAGCTGATACACCATCGCGAGCAGGCTCGCTCCCACAAAAAGCGATCAGGCCAAAGGGCCGTATAAAAGTGGCGTCAGAGTGGCGCTGAGTGTGTTTGCGGTCAAGGAAAAACCATCGCCCCGGTCGGCCGATAGATTGGTTCTGGAGACTGTGCTAAAAAGGCTGCCATGCCGTGCTGGCCCTTGAGTATCAAGGGTTTCGAGCCGCCAATTACCCGCAAACGGACAATTTGATTCGTAAAGGCGACGTAGAGCATCTTATGGAACAGCACCCCAGCGCCTTGAAGGTCATGGTGATCGACGATTCGAAGACGATCCGTCGCACCGCCGAAACGCTGCTCAAGAACGTGGGTTGTGAGGTCATCACGGCCATCGACGGCTTCGATGCCCTGGCCAAGATTGCCGACAACCACCCCGGCATCATCTTTGTCGACATCATGATGCCGCGCCTGGATGGCTATCAGACCTGCGCCCTGATCAAGAACAACAGTGCGTTCAAGTCCACCCCGGTGATTATGCTGTCATCCAAGGATGGCCTGTTCGACAAGGCCAAGGGGCGCATCGTCGGCTCCGACCAGTTTTTGACCAAGCCTTTCAGCAAGGAAGAATTGCTCGATGCGATCCAGGCCCATGTACCTGGTTTCGCCGCCGTTTTGCCGCAGTAGGACACGCACAGTGACGCTCGGCCATCGGGCCCTGCGTCGACAAGAATGGGGAAGACCATGGCACGTATTCTGATCGTCGATGATTCGCCGACCGAAATGTACAAACTGACCGGCATGCTGGAAAAGCACGGTCATGAAGTGTTGAAAGCCGAAAACGGCGCCGACGGCGTGGCCCTGGCTCGCCAGGAAAAGCCCGATGCCGTCCTGATGGACATCGTCATGCCCGGCCTCAATGGCTTCCAGGCAACACGCCAGTTGACCAAGGACCCGGAAACCGGACACATCCCGGTGATCATCATCACCACCAAGGACCAGGACACCGACAAGGTCTGGGGTACGCGCCAGGGCGCCAAGGACTACCTGACCAAACCGGTCGATGAAGAGACCCTGATCAAGACCCTGAACAACGTGCTGGCCGGTTGATCGTCAAGCCATGAACGAGTCGCTGACGGCTTTCGAACTGCTGCTGCAAATCGACCAGCGCTGTCGTTTGCTGGCGGCGGACTTGCCGTCCCAGCCGACCCGTCGGGACAGCTGGAGCGGCATCGGTTTTCG
The DNA here is from genome assembly GCF_059424105.1 of Pseudomonas sp. GW456-E7. Lineage (NCBI taxonomy): Bacteria > Pseudomonadati > Pseudomonadota > Gammaproteobacteria > Pseudomonadales > Pseudomonadaceae > Pseudomonas > Pseudomonas sp. GW456-E7. The sequence continues at coordinate 195,966 of NZ_JBWKZB010000004.1, forward strand.
CCTGGGCGAGCACTGGTACGTCGCACCCATGAGTGAGGTCAGCGAAGTCTTGCATGAGCCGCGACTCACTCAGCTGCCGGGGGTCAAATCCTGGGTCAGGGGTGTCGCCAACCTGCGTGGGCGATTGCTGCCGGTCATGGATCTGAGCGGTTTTTTCGGGCACGAACTTTCGGCGGTGCGCCGGCAGCGCCGGGTGTTGGTGGTGGACCACGATGAGGTGTTTGCCGGGTTGCTGGTCGATGAAGTCTTCGGCCTCCAGCACTTTGCCCAGGACAGCCTGGAGCCGGTGCCGGCAGACGCGTTGAAGGGGGCGGTGGCGGCATTCGTCAAAGGCCGGTTTCAGCGCGGACAGTGCTGGCAGGTGTTCAGTCCGTTTGCGTTGACGCGGTCTCAGGGGTTCATGAACGTCGCGATTTAACCGGAACACCAGGGAATCTTGTGGGAGCGAGCTTGCTCGCGATGACGGACTTGCAGCCAACATTGATGTCGACTGACACAACGCAATCGCGAGCAAGCTCGCTCCCACAGGTTTCCTGGCAAGCGCAAAAGTGGGTTAACAGGCGAGGACCGATGACAAAAACAAAAGCAGGCAAGCCAATGGAAGGGTCGCGCAGCCGGTCGCAGATCATCGTGCTGTTCATCGCGCTGATCGTCTTCATCATGCTGCTGTTCGCCAACTTCGCGTACCTCAACACCCAGGCTACCTACGACAAACAGTACATCGGCCACGCCGGCGAACTGCGCGTGTTGTCCCAGCGTATCGCCAAGAACGCCACCGAAGCGGCCGCCGGCAAGGCTGCCGCGTTCAAGTTGCTCAGCGATGCGCGCAACGATTTTGCCCGGCGCTGGGGCTATCTGAAGAAGGGCGACCCGGCCACCAGCCTGCCACCGGCCCCCGCCACCGTGCGTCCAGAGATGCGCGCGGTGCAACAGGACTGGGACCGCCTGCTGAAAAACACCGACGCGATCCTCTCCAGCGAGCAAACCGTACTGTCCCTGCATCAGGTCGCGGCGACGCTGGCCGAAACCGTGCCGCAGTTGCAGGTCGAGTACGAAAAAGTCGTCGAGATCCTCCTGCAACGGGGCGCCCCGGCAGCCCAGGTGGCCATGGCCCAGCGCCAATCGCTGCTGGCCGAGCGGATCCTCGGTGCGGTCAATACGGTATTGGCCGGCGACGAAAACTCACAGCAAGCCGCCGATGCGTTCGGGCGTGACGCGACGCAGTTCGGCAAGGTGCTCAACGGCATGCTCCAGGGCGACCCGGCGCTCAAGGTCAGCCAGGTCGAAGACCGCGACGCCCGTGCGCGACTGGCGGAAATCGCCGAGCTGTTCGAGTTCGTCTCGGGCTCGGTGGACGAGATCCTCGAAACCTCGCCTGAGCTGTTCAAGGTCCGTGAATCGGCCTCGAACATTTTCAGTCTGTCGCAAACCCTGCTCGACGAAGCCTCACACCTGGCCAGCGGTTTTGAAAACATGGTCGGCGGGCGCACCACCGACACCATAGGCGGTTATGTGCTGGGCTTGCTGGCGCTGACTTCGATCATCCTGATCGGCCTGGTGATGGTGCGCGAAACCAATCGCCAGCTGCGCGAAACCGCCGAAAAAAACGAGCGTAACCAGAACGCGATCATGCGTTTGCTCGACGAGATCGAAGACCTGGCCGACGGCGACCTCACGGTGACGGCCTCGGTGACGGAAGACTTTACCGGCACCATCGCCGACTCGATCAATTACTCCGTCGACCAGTTGCGCGATCTGGTCGCGACCATCAACCTCACCGCCGGCCAGGTCGCCGCCGCCGTGCAGGAAACCCAGGCCACCGCCATGCACCTGGCCCAGGCGTCGGAACATCAGGCCCAGCAGATTTCCGAGGCCTCGATGGCGATCAACGACATGGCCGAGTCCATCGACCAGGTGTCGGCCAATGCCGCTGAATCTTCGGCGGTTGCCGAACGCTCGGTGGAAATCGCCAACAAGGGCAACGAGGTGGTGCACAACACCATCCACGGCATGGACAACATTCGCGAGCAGATTCAGGACACCGCCAAGCGCATCAAGCGTCTGGGCGAGTCGTCACAGGAAATCGGCGACATTGTCAGCCTGATCGATGACATTGCCGACCAGACCAACATCCTCGCCCTCAACGCGGCCATCCAGGCGTCCATGGCCGGCGACGCCGGTCGCGGTTTCGCCGTGGTGGCCGATGAAGTGCAGCGGCTGGCCGAGCGCTCCTCCGCCGCCACCCGGCAGATCGAGACCCTGGTGCGGGCGATCCAGACCGACACCAACGAGGCGGTCATCTCCATGGAGCAGACGACGACCGAAGTGGTGCGCGGCGCCCGACTGGCGCAGGATGCCGGTGTGGCCCTGGAAGAAATCGAGGGTGTGTCGAAGACGCTCGCGGCACTGATCCAGAGCATCTCCAATGCCGCGCAACAGCAGACGTCGTCGGCCGGCCAGATTTCCCTGACGATGAACGTGATCCAGCAGATCACCTCGCAGACGTCGTCGGGTTCCACCGCCACGGCCGACAGCATCGGCAACCTGGCTAAAATGGCCAGTCAGTTGCGTCGTTCGGTGTCCGGTTTCACGTTGCCGGATGCCAAGGCGCAGGTTGTGGACAAAGCTTGAACCGCCCATGGGTATCTGAATTGTGATTGGAGTGGTTATGGGTGATCGGCACGACTATGTGGCCCTCGAGTGGGTCAAGGGCGAGATTGCCGAAACGCTGAAACAGGCTCATCACGCGATTGAAAACCTGCTCGATGACCCGCAGGCGACGCACGCGCTGGATGAATGCCTTGCGTGCATCCATCAGGTCCACGGCAGTTTGCAGATGGTCGAATTCTACGGTGCGGCGTTGCTCGCCGAAGAAATGGAACAGCTGGCCATGGCCTTGCAGGGCAACCGTGTCAGCCATCGCGACGAGGCGTTGCACCTGTTGATGCAGGCCCTCGGGCAGTTGCCGATCTACCTGGACCGGGTGCAAGGTGCGCGCCGCGACTTGCCACTGGTGGTGCTGCCACTGATCAACGACCTGCGCAGCGCCCGTGGCGAAAGCCTGCTGTCGGAAACCAGCCTGTTCAGCCCGCAATTGCCCGAGTTGCCAGTGCTGGACGCAGAAACGCTGGCGCAGCTTGAACCGGCCGAATTGCCCAATGTGCTGCGCAAGCTGCGGCAGATGCTGCAAATGGCGTTGGTCGGGTTCTTGCGTGAGCAGGACAACGAAACCAACCTCGATTACCTGGCCAAGGTCTTCGCCCGCCTCGAAGCACTGTGCGCCAATGCCCCCCTGAGCCCGCTATGGCAGGTGGCCTCGGCGCTGGTCGAAGGCATGCAGGACGGTGCGATTGCCAACAGCCCGGCCTTGCGCAGCCTGTTCAAGGATGCCGACAAGGAGCTCAAGCGCCTGCTCGAAGAAGGCATGCGCGGCATCAACCAACCGGCGCCACCGGAGCTGCTCAAGAGTTTGCTGTTCTACATTGCCAAAGCCGAACATCCCACCGGGCAGATGCTGACCATGAAAGAACGCTACTCACTGGACGACGCACTGCCCGACAGCGCAATGGTCGATGAAGAACGCGCGCGGCTGGCCGGTCCCGACCGTGACGCCATGCGTTCGGTGCTGGCAGCGCTCTGCGAAGAGCTGGTGCGGGTCAAGGAGCGCCTGGATCTGTTCGTGCGCAGTGACCGCCAGCACACCGCCGACCTCGACAGCCTGCTGGCACCACTGCGGCAAATCGCCGATACCCTGGCGGTCCTGGGCTTCGGCCAGCCGCGCAAGGTGATCATCGATCAATTGGCGGTGGTGCTCAGCCTCGCCCAGGGCCAGCGCGAACCCAACGATGCGATCCTCATGGACGTTGCCGGGGCCTTGCTGTACGTCGAGGCGACGCTGGCCGGCATGGTCGGCACCGTGGAGCCGGAGAGCCAGGATGACAATCGCCTGCCGACCACCGACCTGACGCAGATCCATCAGATCGTGATCAAGGAGGCCCGCATCTGTTTGCAGCAGGCAAAGGACATGATCGTCGACTACATCGACGCCGATTGGGACCGCCAGCATTTGCAGGCGCTGCCGGCCTTGCTGACCCAGGTGCGCGGCGCGCTGGCGATGATTCCGTTGAGCCGGGCGGCGAGCCTGGTCGACACCTGCAATCACTTCATTCGCGAGCACCTGTTGCTCGAGCCGGGTCAGCCGGGCTGGCAGGAACTGGACAGTCTGGCCGACGTGATCACCAGCATCGAGTACTACCTCGAGCGCCTCGGCGATGACCCGCAGGCGCAGGGTGAAAACCTGCTCGATGTCGCGGAAAAGAGCCTGGCGAGCCTCGGGTTTTTCCCCAGTGAGCAGCATGTGCCCGTGCTGGATGATGTGCTCAACCCGAGCGAAGCGCAGGTCATGCAGATGATGCAGGAGCTGGATGACCCGCAGATCGTCCAGACCTTGGCCGATGTGCTCGCCAGCCCGGTTTCGAGCCTGAACCCGCCCGCCCTGGACACCCCGGGCAGCCTGCTGCCGCCACCCCCGGGCGAAGAGCCGGTGGACGAGGAACTGCGCGAGGTGTTCCTTGAAGAGACCGACGAAGTCCTGGAAATCCTGCGCGAGTATTTGCCGCGCTGGTCGGTCAACCCTGACAACCGCTCGGCCTTGAGCGAACTGCGCCGCGCCTTTCATACCCTCAAAGGCAGTGGCCGCATGGTGCGAGCCCTGGTGCTGGGCGAGCTGGCCTGGGCCGTGGAAAACCTGCTCAACCGCGTACTGGAAAACAGCGTGGAGCCGGGCGCTACGGTGCAGCAACTGATCGGCGATGTGCTGCAACTGCTGCCGGAGCTGGTGGCTGAATACGCCGCCAATGCCCAGCGCCAGCGCAACGATGTCGACCAGTTGGCCGCCCGCGCCCATGCCTTGGCCAGGTGCGACGAACCGGTGTCCGATGAGGATACGCAGGATGTCGCGGCCCTCGATCCGCTGTTGCTGGAGATCTTCCGCAAAGAAGCGCAAACCCACTTGGGCAGCCTCAATCGCTTCCTTGATCAGGCTGCCGAGCACGTGCCGTTGCAGGCCAGCGACGAATTGCAGCGGGCCTTGCACACCCTCAAGGGCAGTGCCTCCATGGCCGGTGTCTTGCCGATTGCCGAGCTGGCCGCGCCACTGGATCAACTGGCCCGGGAATACAAGGCGCACCTGATCGCGCTGGACCTGGATGAAGTGGAATTGCTGCTGGAGGCAGAAGGGCTGTTCCGCCTCGGTTTGCGCCAGCTCAAGTCCGATCCGCTGGCGGAAATTCCCGGCGCCGGGGATTTGACCGAGCGAGCCAAAGCGCTGCTGGCCGAGCGCCTGGAAAACCTCCTGAACACTCCGAACACCGGGCTGCGGATCAAGCGCGATCCGCAGCTGATCAACAACTTCCTCGCCCAGGGCATGGACATCCTGCTGGACGCCGAGAGCCTGCTGCAACGTTGGCAGCAACACCCCGGCGAACGCCAGGAACTCAGCGCGCTGCTGGATGAATTGACCACCCTCGGCGAAGGCGCCCACCTGGCCGACCTGCACCCGGTGGATGAGCTGTGCGAGGCGTTGCTCGACCTCTACGGTGCCGTGGAAGAAAGCAGCCTGGCGGTCAGCGAGCGGTTTTTCCATGAGGCTCAGGGTGCCCACGAAGCGCTGATCAACATGCTCGACGAACTGGCCGCCGGTCAGGAAGTCAGCCCGCAGCCGCAACGAATCAGAGCCTTGCGCGAGCTGCTCGACGAGAGCCTCGACCCGTCGGCCACGGGCCTGATCCGCAGTGATGGCAGCCGCACCCTGAGCATCCGCGAGCTGGGTGCAGCCACCGAGGAACTTGAGCGCACGCTACCCCCTGCCCCTGTGGGAGCGAGCTCGCTCGCGATGGACTCAAATGCGCCGCGCTTATCCAATGACAACGCGTCATCGTTAACGCCCATCGCGAGCGAGCTCGCTCCTACAGGAGAGGGGCGCGAACTGGACGATGAAATCGTCGCGATCTTCCTTGAAGAAGCGGTGGACATCCTCGAAAGCGCCGGTCAGGCCTTGCAGCGCTGGTTGCGCGACTCGGACAACGCCGCGCCGCTGTCGTCCCTGCAACGGGATTTGCACACCCTCAAAGGCGGCGCGCGCATGGCCGAGGTCGGGCCGGTCGGTGATCTGGCCCATGAACTGGAAAGCCTTTACGAAGGCCTGGTGGATCGGCGCTACGCCTACAGCGACTCATTGGCGGTGCTATTGCAGCAGAGCCATGACCGCTTGGCGCAGTACCTTGACCAGTTACAGCACAACCAGCCCCTGGGCGATTGCGCTGAGCTGATCGAGGCTATTCGCGCCTACCGGCTGGGCCACTCCGGCGCCGCCGAGGTCAGCGAACTGGCGGCCACCAATGACTCGGTCGCCCATGATCCGGAGTTGCTGGAGATCTTCCTCGAGGAAGGTTTCGACATCATCGAAAGCTCCGGTGCGGCGCTGGAGCGCTGGCAGGCCCAGCCTTCTAGCCGTCAGGAAGTGGAAACCCTGCTGCGCGACCTGCACACCCTCAAGGGTGGTGCACGCATGGTGGAAATCGCCGCGATTGGCGACCTGGCCCATGAACTGGAGTTCCTCTACGAAGGCCTGTCCACCGGCGTGCTGCAACCGACGGCGCCGTTATTCGCGCTGTTGCAACGCAGCCATGACCGCCTGGCGCAGATGCTCGACGCGGCCCGCGCCGGTGAGCCGATGCCGCCCGCCGACCGCTTGATCGATGCGATCAAGAACTTCAGCCACCCGGCCGTGCCCGAGGCGCCCACGCCGGTTGCGTCGCCGGCCACGCCCAAGGCCGAACCACTGGCGCCGCCGTCCGATGCCGGCGCCGACATGGTCAAGGTCTCGGCAGAGCTGCTCGACGATCTGGTCAACCTGGCCGGTGAAACATCGATCTTCCGTGGCCGGATCGAACAGCAGGTCAACGATGCGCACATCGCCCTGAGCGAGATGGAGACCACCATCGAGCGCATGCGCGACCAGTTGCGCCGCCTCGATACCGAAACCCAGGGGCGGATCCTCAGCCGCCAGCAAGTCGACGCCGAACGCCTGGGCTATGAAGAGTTCGACCCGCTCGAAATGGATCGCCACTCGCAATTGCAGCAACTGTCCCGCGCGTTGTTCGAATCGGCCTCTGACTTGCTCGACCTCAAGGAAACCCTCGAGCGGCGCAATCAGGACACGGAAAACCTGCTGCAACAGCAGGGCCGCATCAACACCGAGTTGCAGGAAGGGCTGATGCGCACGCGCATGGTGCCGTTCGAACGCATGCTCCCGCGGTTACAGCGCATCGTCCGCCAGGTGTCCAGCGAGTTGGGCAAGGACGTGGATTTCATCGTCGATAACGCTGAAGGCGAGATGGATCGCAACGTGCTTGAACGCATGGTCGCGCCCCTGGAACACATGCTGCGCAACGCCGTCGACCATGGCCTGGAGTCCGTCGAAGCGCGGCTGGCGGCGGGGAAACCGGCCAAGGGCAAGATCACCCTCGATCTGCTGCGCGAAGGCGGCGACATCATATTCGACATCCGCGACGACGGCGCCGGTGTGCCGCTGGACGCGGTGCGGCGCAAGGCGATCAAGCGCGGCATGCTCGCCCCGGACAGCGTCATCAGTGATCACGACGTGTTGCAGTTCATCCTGCAACCGGGGTTTTCCACCGCCGAGAAAATCACCCAGATCTCCGGGCGCGGCGTCGGCATGGACGTGGTGCACGAAGAGGTGCGGCAACTGGGCGGCACCATGAGCATCGACTCGGTGCCCGGGCAGGGTGTGCATTTCCGCATTCGCCTGCCGTTTACCGTATCGGTCAACCGGGCGCTGATGGTGCAGTGCGGTGAGGACCAATACGCGATCCCGCTCAATACCATCGACGGCATCGTTCGCGTCCTGCCCAATGAGCTTGAAGGCTATTTCCGTTTCGATTCGCCCACCTACGAATACGCCGGGCAGCGTTACGAGCTGTGCTATCTGGGTGAGCTGCTGAAAACCATCCCGCGCCCGAAACTGTTGGGCCAGAGCCTGCCGTTGCCGGTGCTGCTGGTGCAGTGCAACGAACGTCACATCGCGGTGCTGGTAGACGCCATGGCCGGCACTCGCGAGATCGTGGTCAAGAGCCTGGGGCCGCAGTTCGCGGCGGTGCAAGGGGTGTCCGGGGCGACGATTCTCGGCGATGGCCGGGTGGTGCTGATCCTGGATCTGCTGGCGCCGATCCGCGCCATGCAGGCCCGCGTACCCCAGCATCCCGCGGGGCAGGAGATCGAGGTCGAACCGCATCGGCCGTTGCTGGTGATGGTGGTCGACGACTCGGTCACCGTGCGCAAGGTCACCAGCCGCTTGCTCGAACGCCACGGCATGAACGTACTGACCGCCAAGGACGGGGTCGATGCCATGCTGCTGCTGGAAGAGCACATGCCCGACCTGATGCTGCTGGATATCGAGATGCCGCGCATGGACGGCTTCGAGGTCGCGACCCAGGTGCGCAATGACGAACGCCTGCAGCACCTGCCGATCATCATGATCACTTCCCGCACCGGTCAGAAACACCGCGATCGCGCCATGGCCATCGGCGTCAACGACTACCTGGGCAAGCCGTACCAGGAATCGGTGCTGCTCGAAAGCATCGCCTTTTGGAGCAAGACCCATGCTTGAACACCGCACCAGCAACCTCACCGGCCTGCTGCTGCCGTTGGCCGACCGCAACCTGATCCTGCCCAACGTCGCCGTGGCCGAGCTGATCGATTACCAGCAACCGGGGACCTTCGATCTCGACACACCGCCGTGGTACCTGGGCCTGGTGACATGGCGCGAACGGCAGATACCGCTGCTGAGTTTCGAGTCGGCCTGCGGGCAGAAAATCGTCATCGGTGAACGCGCGCGGATCGTCATCCTCAACGCCCTTGGCGGGCGCCCCGAACTGAAGTTCATCGCGCTGCTGGTGCAGGGGATTCCGCGTTCGTGCAAGCTCGACAGCCAGTTGAGTTATGTGGATGTGCCGTTGTGTGCGCTGGAGCAGGCGGCGGTGCAGGTGGCGGATCAGGTGGCGAAGGTGCCGGATTTGTTGGCGCTGGAGGCGTTGTTGGTGGATGCCGGGTTGATAGACTGATTGCGGGTTTTGTGTTGATTGTGCTGGCCTCTTCGCGAGCAAGCCCGCTCCCACACTGGATTTGTGTTCGCCGCCGACCCAGTGTGGGAGCGGGCTTGCCCGCGAAGGAGTCAGTCCAGACAACCATTACCCTGAGCGTAACGATCCGCCACTCTGCTTGATTGATGCCCCCACCCAACACTCCTAATGTGACCCCCACGACAGCGAACCCGTGGAGTGGTCATGACAACAACAATATCCCCCGACTCGCGATGGACGCGGCGGCGCAGCGAAAAGCAGCGGCGTCTCGAGCTGGTGCGAGGTCTTGCCGACGGTGTGGTGTTGCCCACCGATAACATCGTCGCGGCGCTGGAGGCGTTGATCCTGCCGGGCGACCGCGTGGTGCTCGAAGGCAACAACCAGAAGCAGGCGGATTTCCTTTCACGTTCCCTGGCCAAGGCCGACCCCGCGAAGCTGCATGACCTGCACATGATCATGCCCAGCGTCGGGCGCGCCGAGCATCTGGACCTGTTCGAACGCGGCATTGCGCGCAAGCTCGACTTCTCTTTCGCCGGCACCCAAAGCCTGCGCATCAGCCAGTTGCTCGAAGACGGCCTGCTGGAAATCGGCGCGATCCACACCTACATCGAACTCTACGCACGGCTGGTGGTGGACCTGATTCCCAACGTCGTGCTCTCGGCCGGCTTCATGGCCGACCGCGCCGGCAACATCTACACCGGGCCGAGCACCGAAGACACCCCGGCACTGATAGAACCGGCGGCCTTCAGCGACGGCATCGTCATCGTCCAGGTCAACCAATTGGTGGACGATGTCAGCGACCTGCCGCGCGTCGACATTCCCGCCTCCTGGGTCGACTTCGTGGTGGTAGCCGACAAGCCGTTCTACATCGAACCGCTGTTCACCCGCGACCCGCGGCACATCAAGCCGGTGCACGTGCTGATGGCGATGATGGCGATCCGCGGCATCTACGAAAAACACAACGTGCAGTCCCTCAACCACGGCATCGGTTTCAACACCGCGGCCATCGAGCTGATCCTGCCGACCTACGGCGAATCCCTCGGCCTCAAAGGCAAGATCTGCCGCAACTGGACGCTCAACCCGCACCCGACCCTGATTCCGGCGATTGAAAGCGGCTGGGTCGAAAGCGTGCATTGCTTCGGCACCGAACTGGGGATGGAGAACTACATTGCGGCGCGGCCGGATGTGTTCTTTACCGGGCGCGACGGTTCCCTGCGTTCCAACCGAATGTTCAGCCAACTGGCCGGGCAATACGCCGTGGACCTGTTCATCGGTGCGACTTTGCAGGTCGATGGCGACGGCCACTCCTCCACCGTGACCCGTGGGCGCCTGGCCGGTTTCGGCGGTGCGCCGAACATGGGCCACGACCCGCGCGGTCGTCGCCACGGTACACCCGCCTGGCTCGACATGCGCAACACTGACGTGGCCGAGCCGATGCTCGAACGTGGCAAGAAGCTCGTGGTGCAGATGGTCGAGACCTTCCAGGAGGGCGGCAAACCGACCTTCGTCGAAACCCTTGATGCCGTTGAGGTGGCGAAGAAAAGCGGCATGCCGCTGGCGCCGATCATGGTCTACGGCGACGACGTGACCCACTTGTTGACTGAAGAAGGCATCGCCTACCTGTACAAGGCGCGTTCGCTGGAAGAACGCCAGGCGATGATCGCCGCCGTCGCCGGGGTGACCGCCATCGGTTTGCGCCACAACCCCAAAGACACCGCGCGCATGCGCCGCGAAGGCCTGATCGCCTTGCCCGAAGACCTCGGCATCCGCCGCACCGACGCCACCCGCGAGCTGCTCGCGGCGAAGAGCGTGGCCGATCTGGTGGAGTGGTCCGGTGGCCTCTACAACCCGCCCGCCAAGTTCAGGAGCTGGTAATGCACGCATTCAACCTGCAACCCAAAACCCTGAGCCTGGCCGAGCGGCTGGCGGACCTGGCGGTGGACGCGCTGATCGACGAGGCTGATCTGTCGCCGAAACCGGCACTGGTCGACCGTCGCGGCAGTGGCGCCCACAGCGATTTGCACCTGGGGCTGATGCACGCTTCGGCGCTGTCCCTGTGGCCGGCCTTCAAGGCGATGGCCGACGCCGCGACAGCGTTCGGTGAGATCGGCTTGCCCCTGCGCGAAGCCGTCGGCCGCATCGGTCGTGAAGGCGAGCAAGCGATGCTCGACACCACGGGCGGCGTGAATACTCATCGCGGGGCGATCTGGGCCTTGGGCCTGTTGGTCACTGCCGCTGCGCTGGACCCTGAATCCACGGCTGCAAGCAGCGTATCGATTCGTGCGGCGCGTCTGGCATTGCTCGACGACCGTTACGCGCCGCGTCCACTCAGCCACGGCGCTCAAGTCGCTCAACGCTACGGCGCACGGGGCGCCCGTGAAGAAGCACAACTGGGCTTCCCGGCGGTGTTGCAACGCGCGTTGCCGCAACTCAAATGCAGCCGCGCCGCCGGCCATGGCGAACAGAACGCCCGGCTCGATGCGCTACTGGCGATCATGACGAATCTGGCCGACACCTGCGTGCTTTATCGCGCTGGAGAACAAGGCCTGCACACCATGCAACTCGGCGCCCAGGCAGTGCTCGATGCCGGAGGTAGCGCCAGCCTCGCCGGACGTCGCCGCCTGCATGAGCTGGACCAACAACTCATCGCGTTGAATGCCTCGCCCGGTGGTGCTGCGGACCTGCTCGCAGCCTGCCTGTTCATCGACCGTATCGAGTCGGGCGACAGCCTCAAACAGGGAGCTTTCTGATGGAAACCTTATCTTTTGAATTCCCCGCCGGGCAGCCGCCACGCGGTCGTACCCTGGTGGGCTGTGTCGGCTCGGGCGATCTGGAAGTGCTGATCGAACCGGGTCAGGCCGGTAAGCTGACGATCAACGTGCAGACCTCGGTCAATGGCAGTGAACAACGCTGGCAGCATCTGTTCGCACGGATGTTCGATGGCCAGACGCCGCCGGCGATGGACATCGACATCCACGATTTCGGCGCGACCCCCGGCGTGGTGCGCCTGCGTCTGGAACAGGGTTTCGAGGAGATCGGCCATGACTGACAGCGCATCCCTGCTGAACAAGCACAGCTTCGTCGAACTCGGTGCGCGGCAACGGGCCAAGGCCCTGCTCGACGCCGGCACCTTCCGCGAACTGCTCGACCCCTTTCAACGGATCATGTCGCCGTGGCTGTCGCGCCAGGGCGTGGTGCCGCAAGCCGACGACGGCGTGGTGATCGCCAAGGGCAACCTCGATGGTTTGCCGGTGGTGATCGCCGCCATCGAAGGCGCGTTCCAGGGCGGTAGCCTCGGCGAAGTCGGCGGGGCAAAAATCGCCGGCGCACTGGAACTGGCCGCCGAAGACAACCGCAACGGCATCCCGACCCGCGCCGTGCTGCTGCTGGAAACCGGCGGCGTGCGCTTGCAGGAAGCCAACCTCGGCCTGGCAGCCATTGCCGACATCCACGCGGCGATTGTCGATTTGCAGCAGTACCAACCCGTGGTCGGAGTCGTGGCGGGCAGCGTCGGTTGCTTTGGCGGCATGTCGATTGCTGCCGGGTTGTGCAGCTACCTGTTGGTGACCCAGGAAGCGCGACTGGGCCTGAACGGCCCGCAGGTGATCGAGCAGGAAGCCGGACTCGAGGAATACGACTCCCGCGACCGGCCCTTCATCTGGAGCCTGACCGGAGGCGAGCAGCGCTTCGCCAGTGGTCTGGTGGATCGCTATGTGGCCGACGACGTGGCGCAGATTCGCCAGCAGGTGGGTGAGTTGCTCCAGCAAGGTTTGCCGGCGCAATCACGCAGTCGTCAGGCCGAACTGTTCCTGCAACACCTGGCACGTCTGGACGCCGAACCGCAAATCGAGCCGTCCGTGGTTCGCGATCTGTACCAAGGAGAACGCCCATGAGCTCGTATTCCCTGCGTGGTTTGAACTGGTTCAACGCCTTGAGCGCCGGGGCGAAAGCGGTCGAGGGTTTGCCGGCTTCGCTGAAAGTCGCGGACGGTGCGCTGGGCGATCAGCCTGTGCGTTTCATCGCGGTGGTGGCCGATCCGGAAAACCGCTTCGTCCGTGCACGCAATGGCGAAGTAGGTTTGCTCGAAGGCTGGGGCCTGGCCAAGGCCGTGGATGAAGTCATCGCCGCCGATCAGAACAAGGCCCGCAAACGCGCCCTGATCGCCATCGTCGACGTGCCGAGCCAGGCTTACGGCCGACGTGAAGAAGCCCTCGGCATTCATCAGGCGCTGGCCGCAGCGGCGGGCAGTTACGCCCGTGCCCGCCTGGCCGGTCATGCGGTGATCGGTTTGCTGGTGGGCAAGGCAATGTCCGGGGCGTTCCTGGCCCACGGCTATCAGGCCAATCGCTTGATCGCCCTGCGCGATCCGGGGGTGATGGTGCATGCCATGGGCAAGGCGTCGGCGGCGCGGGTGACCTTGCGCAGCGTCGAAGAACTCGAAGCCCTGGCGGCCAGCGTGCCGCCGATGGCCTATGACATCGACAGCTATGCAAGCCTCGGGCTGCTGTGGGAAACCTTGTCGGTGGAACAGATCGAGCAGCCGACTGCGGCGGATCTGGCGCGGGTGACCGAGTGCCTGGGTCAGGCGATGGGCGATATCGCCGAGAAGGGGGCAGATCTCAGCGGTCGTCTCGGTGCGGCCAATCGTGCGGCGTCGAGCAAGGTTCGCCAATTGCTGAGAGCACAGTGGTGAGTGCGCTTCTGGCTCACGACCTGCTGTGGGGCATGACCCCGCGGCAGTTGCCTGCTGATGCCCCGACCTGGGTGATCGACTCGATCAGTGCCGGCCAGCCGGTGGTGGTCCGTCGCGCCTTGAGCGCGGCGGGGCAGGTGGCGGTGGGCGTGCGCGGGCCGTTGCGCGAGCAGCGGTTTGCGACGGTGATGGAAGTCGCCGCCATCACGCGGCGGGTGCGGCCGGAAGAGCTCTGCCATGTTCAAGGCCTGCGTGATTTCCCGGCGCTGCGTGCCTTGGCGCAACTGCGCTCGCACCTCGAAGAAAGTGGCTGGATCTGGGGTGTCAGTGGCAGTGCCGGGTTTGAGTTGGCCAGCGGTTTTGCCGCATTGCACGAGGGCAGCGATCTCGATCTGATCCTGCGTACACCGCGTCCGTTGAGTCGTGCCGATGCGCAGGCGCTGGTGGCCGTTCTCGACACGGCCGTGTGCCGCGTGGACATGCAGTTGCAGACACCCTTGGGCGCCGTTGCCTTGCGCGAATGGGCCGGCACTGCGTCGCGGGTCCTGCTGAAAAATGCCACTCAGGCCCGTCTGGTCACTGACCCGTGGCATCCACAGGAGCAGGCAGCGTGAGCAGCTTGCTGGTGTTCCCCGGCCAAGGTGCGCAGCAACCCGGCATGCTGACGCGCTTGCCTCGGGAAACGTTGAACGAGGCGAGCGATTGGCTCGGTGAAGACGTGACGCAGCTGGATTCTGCCGAAGCATTGCGGTCGACGAGGGCGGTTCAGCTTTGCCTGCTGATCGCTGGCGTCGCCGCTTCACGCCAGTTGGCCATGGCCCCGGACTACGTGGCCGGCTTGTCGATCGGCGCGTATCCGGCGGCAGTGGTGGCGGGTGCCTTGGGTTTCAGCGATGCGCTGCATCTGGTCAGCCTGCGCGGTGAGCTGATGCAGCAAGCTTATCCACAGGGCTACGGCATGACCGCGATCATCGGTCTGGAGCTGGCCTTGGTGGAAGATTTGTTGGCGCAGGTTCACAGCGCCGATGTGCCGGTCTATCTGGCCAATATCAACGCCGATAACCAGGTGGTGATTGCCGGTTGCGATGCGGCGATGAAAGCGGTGGCCGAGTTGGCGAAAGGTTGCGGAGCTGGCCTGGCCAAACGTCTGGCAGTGAGCGTGCCGTCCCACTGCCCACTGCTTGAGGTGCCCGCGCAACGGTTGGCCGAAGCCTTCGCCAAGGTGCCGCTGCAAACCCCGAAGGTGGGCTACCTGAGCGGCAGCCGTGCGCGTCCGCTGATCAAGCCTGAAGCCTTGCGTGACGACCTGGCCTTCAACATGTGCCGCATCGTCGATTGGCGCGGCACGGTACAAAGCGCTTACGAGCGTGGCGTACGTCTACAGATCGAACTGCCGCCCGGTGCGGTGCTGACCGGGCTGGCGCGCCGGGTGTTCGAGCAGGGCACCGTGATTGCCTTCGACGGTGCGCGGCTCGATACCCTGCAGGCGCTGATGCGTGAGGAGGGAAGCCGCCACTCCTAAAACTCAGGCTTCGAACAACAAAAACAACATTCGAAATGCACTTTGAGGACTACGACAATGATTATTTACGGTGTGGCGCTGCTGGCGATCTGTACGCTGGCAGGGGTGATCATGGGTGACATGCTCGGCGTGTTGCTGGGTGTGAAATCAAACGTCGGCGGCGTCGGGATCGCGATGATCCTGCTGATTTGCGCACGGTTGTGGATGCACAGACGTGGCGGCATGACCCGGGAGTGCGAGATGGGCGTCGGTTTCTGGGGCGCGATGTACATCCCGGTGGTGGTGGCGATGGCGGCGCAACAAAACGTGGTCACGGCGCTGCACGGTGGCCCGGTGGCGGTGCTGGCGGCGATCGGTTCGGTGGTGGTTTGCGGTTGCACCATTGCCCTGATCAGCCGGACCCACAAAGGCGAACCCTTGCCCGATGAACCGGCGGATGTAACGCAGGT
Organism: Pseudomonas sp. GW456-E7; assembly: GCF_059424105.1. Classification (NCBI taxonomy): domain Bacteria; kingdom Pseudomonadati; phylum Pseudomonadota; class Gammaproteobacteria; order Pseudomonadales; family Pseudomonadaceae; genus Pseudomonas; species Pseudomonas sp. GW456-E7. The sequence goes on from NZ_JBWKZB010000004.1 coordinate 211,791, forward strand.
TGGCGCACCGGCAGGAGGTCGCTGATATGTGGGATCTGATCAAGAACGGTCTGGAACACAACGGTCTGGTCACCGCATTCGCCTTCGTCGGCGTGATCATGTGGGTGTCAGTGGTGATCTCCAAACGCCTGACCTTCGGACGCATCCACGGTTCGGCGATTGCCATCGTCATCGGCCTGGTGCTGGCCTGGGTTGGCGGCACGATGACCGGCGGGCAAAAGGGCCTGGCGGACTTGACGCTGTTTTCCGGCATCGGGTTGATGGGCGGCGCCATGCTGCGGGACTTCGCCATCGTCGCCACGGCATTCGAGGTGCAGGCCACGGAAGCGAAAAAGGCCGGTTTGATCGGCGTGATCGCGCTGCTGTTGGGCACTGTGCTGCCGTTTATCGTCGGCGCGTGCATGGCCTGGGCATTCGGTTACCGCGATGCGGTGAGCATGACCACCATTGGCGCCGGTGCGGTGACCTACATCGTCGGCCCAGTGACCGGAGCCGCGATTGGCGCCAGTTCCGATGTGGTGGCGCTGTCGATTGCCACCGGCCTGATCAAGGCGATCCTGGTGATGGTCGGCACGCCGATGGCAGCGCGCTGGATGGGCCTGGACAACCCGCGTTCGGCGATGGTGTTTGGTGGGCTGGCCGGGACGGTCAGTGGCGTGACTGCGGGGCTGGCGGCGACAGATCGGCGCCTGGTGCCTTATGGCGCGTTGACCGCGACCTTCCACACCGGGCTTGGCTGCTTGCTCGCGAAGGGCGCGACTCGGTTTCAAGCCTGGCGATTGGCATACATCCGGCACTCCGCCAGCAACGCCAGCAGGTTCGGATCACGCTCCTTGGCCTTCAGGAACACCACGCCAATGTGTTGCTGCAAGCGGTACTTTTCCTGCAACGGGATCAGCTTCACCCGGTTCTCGTACACCGCCGCAATCCGCCCCGGCAGCAACGCATAACCCACGCCCGAACTGACCATGCTCAGCAGGGTGAAGATGTCGTTGACCTGCATCGCCACCTTCGGCTCGAACCCTGCTTGCTCGAATACCCGCTTGCCATCCTGATGGGTGGCGAAGCCCTGGGTCAGGGTGATGAAGGTTTCGTCGCGGACTTCGGCCAGGTCGACTTCAGTCCGTTGGGCAAACTTCGAGTCGGCGGGTGTGGCGAGGAAGATGTCGTCGGAAAACAGCGGGATCTGTTCGCAGTCCGGGTCATTGACGGTGTCATCCAGCGACACCAGGATCGCATCGACTTCCATGTTCTTGAGCTTGTAGAGCAGGTCGATGTTGGAGCCCAGAATCAGGTCGATGTTGAGTTCGCTGCGGCGGATCTTCAGGCCCATGATCAGTTGCGGTACGGTCTTCACCGTCAGCGAATACAGCGATCCCAACTTGAAGCGCTCGGCCGAGAATCCGGCGGCCTCGCGGGTCAGGCGCACGCTTTCGACGACATCCTGAATCAGCTTCTGCGCCCGCTCTTCCAGCACGTAAGCGCTTTCCAGCGGCGTCAGGCTACGGCCTTCGTGCTTGAACAACGGGCAGCGCAGGGCACTTTCCAGGGAATGGATCGCCCGATGCACGCTGACGTTGCTGGTCTGCAATTCGGCGGCGGCGCGTGCCAGGTTGCCGGTGCGCATGAAGGCCAGGAACACCTCGAGTTTTTTCAGGGTCAACTCTTCATCGATCAGCATGGGGCGGACTCTCTTTGGTATCGATCAATTGTGCCCGTTAAACACGGAGCATTGTAGGAGCTGCCGAAGGCTGCGATCTTTTGACGTTGAAGATCAAAAGATCGTCCGAACGCGGCCCGAGCCTTCGGCAGCTCCTACACGGGATTGCGCTATACGGAAAGATTGCGCTTTTAACCTTGAGGCCTGAGCCTTGCGCGTTGCGCTGATGAAATTCGAGGTGAGCACCACATGTATCACGGAGAAAGACTGAACGCCTGGACGCATCTGGCCGGGGCGGTGGCGGCGTTTATCGGCGGGGTGTGGCTGATTGTGCTGGCCAGTCTCGACGGCAGCCCGTGGAAGATTGTCAGCATGGCGATCTACGCCTTTACCTTGCTGGTGCTTTACAGCGCATCGACCGTGTACCACAGCGTGCGCGGACGCAAGAAAGCGATCATGCAGAAGGTCGATCACTTCTCGATCTACCTGTTGATCGCCGGCAGCTACACGCCGTTCTGCCTGGTGACCCTGCGCGGGCCGTGGGGCTGGACCTTGTTCGGGATTGTCTGGGGGCTGGCGCTGATCGGCATCCTGCAAGAGATCAAGCCGCGTTCGGAGGCGCGGATTCTGTCGATCGTGATTTATGCGGTGATGGGCTGGATTGTGCTGGTGGCGGTCAAGCCGCTGCTCGCGGCACTGGGCGGCGCCGGATTTGCGTGGTTGGCCTCGGGCGGGGTGTTGTACACGGTGGGGATTATCTTTTTTGCCCTGGATCATCGCCTGCGCCATGCCCACGGGATCTGGCATCTGTTCGTGATCGCCGGGAGCTTGCTGCACTTTGTGGCGATTTTCTTTTATGTCCTTTAAGGCTGTACCGGGGCCAGCCGATCCAGCTGCTCCCGGGCTCGGCGGCTGAATACCTGCAACAGATCGTTCAAGGTGTGGGGCGGTGGTTCGGCGGCGCGGGTCACTGCGTACAGGGTGATGGGTAACGGCGGTGCCAGAGGGCGGATCATTGTGTTGGCGGGAGAGGCGCCAAGGGCGGTGAACGGATCGATCACCGCCAGGCCCGCGCCGGATTCCACCATCGCCCGTGCCAGTGAGTAGGTTTGCACGGCGATGCGTACCCGGGGCGGCGGTTCGACCGCTTCCAGGTAACTGTCGAGCCGCGCGGCCAGTGGATCGGCGCTGGATAGGCCGATCAGCGGCGCATCCGCCAGCGCCATCAGCGGCAACGGTTTACCCACCTCTTCCTGAGTCCAGTAACCACTCGGCGCCAGCGCCACCAGCACGCCGGACGCCAGCGCCTGGGCCTTGAGCCCCGGGTGATCCGGGCGTTGCAGGGTCAGGGCGACATCCACTTCGCGCATCAACAGGTTCTGTACCAGTTCGCGACTGTGGGCGCTGGAGAGTTCGCAAGCGATGTCCGGGTAACGCCCGGTCCATTCGTGAATGGCCGGCGGCAGCAAAGACAGGGCCAGCGCCGGGGTGGCACCGATGCGCAGGCTGTGGCCCGGTTCGCGGCGTAGGCTCTGCGCCAGGCGTCGCACGCCTTGCAGGCTTTCACTGACCTTGTCCACTTCACGCTCCAGCTCCAGCGCTTCCGGCGTCGCCTGCAACTTGCCGCGTACCCGCAGGAACAGCGGGAAACCCAATTGTTGCTCGGCGTGCTGCAACACCTTGCTCACCGCCGGCTGCGAGACGTGCAGCAATTGCGCGGCAGCGCTGATCGAACCGGTCTGGCGGATGGCCTGGAAAATCTCGATATGGCGAAGACGCATGGCAAGTCCATAACCTTTGTTTATGGGTTTGCCATCTTTATGCATTGTTCAACGTCTGTCACCTGGCTCTAACCTTGGCCTCGTCTTCACAACGGTTTTAAGGACGGACATGGCTCAGCGTGTGTGCATCATCGGTGGCGGTGTGATTGGCCTGGCAACGGCCTATGCGCTGGTGCGCGACGGCTTCGAGGTGACGGTGGTCGAGGCACGGGGCTCGCTGGGCAGCGAAACCAGCTTCGCCAACGGCGGCCAGTTGTCCTATCGCTATGTCGCCCCCCTGGCCGACGCCGGTGTGCCTTTGCAAGCCATTGGCTGGATGCTGCGCGGCGACTCACCGTTGAAGCTGCGCCCGCGCTTTGACCCGGCTCAGTGGCGCTGGATGGCATCGTTCCTCGGCGCCTGCCGCCGCTCGGTCAACCGCGAGAACGCCGCGCACTTGCTGCGCCTGGCGCTGTTCAGCCAGGACACATTGAAGTCTTGGCGCGAGGGCGATGGGCTGACGGGATTCCAATGGCGGCGCAATGGCAAACTGGTGACCTTCCGCCAGAACAGCAGCTTTGAGCGTGCGCGCCAGAGCCTGGCCGACCCGCAGCAACAGCAGGTGTTGTCGCCGGCCGAATGCGCGCAACTGGAACCGGCGCTGATCGATGCGCCCTTTGTCGGGGCGATCTACACCCCGGACGAAGAGGTGGGCGACTGCCACGGTTTTTGCCAGCAACTGGCCGCCCGGCTGCAAGCATCCGGCCGTTGCGAGTTTCGTCTCGGGCAAGCGGTAACCGGCATCCGCCACAGCAACGGCAGCGTCAACGCCATCGAACTGGGCGAGCAAGTGCTGCCGGTCGATCAATTGGTGATCGCCGCCGGTCACCGCAGTCCGCTGTTGGCGCTTCCCGGGCTGCAACTGCCACTTTATCCGCTCAAGGGCTACAGCCTGACCGTGCCGATCGGCGCCGGTCACCGGGCGCCGGACGTGAGCATCACCGACTACGACCGCAAGATCGTCTACGCCCGCATCGGCAAGCAATTGCGGGTGGCGGCAATGGTCGACATTGTCGGCTTCGACCCTGCTTTGGACCCCAAACGCCTGGCGCTGATCAAGCGTCAGGCCCATGACACCTTTCCCAATGCCGGCGCCTATGACGAAGCCGTCGAGTGGGCTGGCATGCGCCCGGCCACCCCTAGCGGCGTGCCGTTGCTGGGCGCGACGGCGTATCGCAACCTGTGGCTCAACCTCGGCCACGGCGCGCTGGGTTTTACCCTGGCATGCGGCAGCGGGCGCTTGATCAGCGAACTGATCGGCGAGCGCCAGCCATCCATCGACCTTCAGGGTTTCAGCCACCGGGCCGCCTGAATACTGATTTCTGAAGAGGACACTGCAATGACCATTACCCGACTGCACAGCAACCCGCGCCTGTCTGGCGCCGTGACCTTTGGCGACCTGGTGTTTCTCTCCGGGCAGGTGCCGGGCGATGCCCGGGATGCCAGCGGCCAGACCCGCGAAGTGCTGGCGAAAATCGATACCTTGCTGGCCGAGGCGGGCAGCGACAAGGATCATCTGCTCAGTGCGACCATTTACCTGAAAAACATCACCGAGGATTTCGCCGCGATGAACGAGGTCTGGTCGGCCTGGCTATCGCCGGGGCAGGCACCGAGCCGCACCACGGTGCAGGCCGAACTGGCCCGCCCGCAGGTGCTGGTGGAAATCACCGTCATCGCTGCACGCGTCTGATAAACCAACACCCACAACGGAGAATAACAATGCAAAAAATCACGTTGCTCGCTTGTACGCTTGGCCTGTTGCTCGGCAGTCAGGTTCAGGCCAATGAAGCGCCCCTGACCGGCACCCTGAGCAAAATCGCCAGCGCCAACAGCATCACCCTGGGCTATCGCGATGCTTCGGTGCCGTTCTCCTACGTGGGTGATCACAGCGGCAAGCCGATGGGTTACTCGGTGGATCTGGCGGGCAAGATCGTCGAGCGCATCCAGCAGCAACTGGCGCTGCCGGACTTGAAGGTGAAGTACAACCTGGTGACCTCGCAGACCCGTATTCCACTGGTGCAAAACGGCACCGTGGACCTGGAGTGCGGCTCCACCGGCGTGACTGCCGAACGACAGAAGCAGGTGGCGTTCTCTTATGGTTTCATCTACGTCAAAGGCCAGTTGCTGACCGCGAAGGACAGCGGGATCAAGGGCTTCGCTGACCTGCGCGGCAAGAACGTGGTGACCACCGCCGGCACCACCAACGAGCGCTTCCTGAAAAGCTACAACGTCGATCACAAGATCGACATGTTCGTGATCAGCGCCAAGGACCACGGTGAAGCCTTCCAGATGCTGCAGTCGGGCCGGGCGGCGGCGTTCTACATGGACGACGCGCTGCTCTATGGCGAGCGCGCAAAGGCCAACGACCCGCACAAATGGGTGGTGGTCGGGGAGGAGCAATCGCGGGAGATCTACAGCTGCATGGTGCGCAAGGACGATCCGCAGTTCCTGGCGCTGGTCAACGGTGCGTTGGCGGAGCTGTACAGCTCGGGCGAGATCAATGGCATCTACAAACGCTGGTTCGAGCAGCCGATCCCGCCGAAGGGTTTGAACCTTGAGTTCCCGATGACCAGCGAACTCAAGGCGATCATTGCCAAACCGGTGAGCGATCCGGTGCAGTAGCAGCCAGATCGGCCTCTAGACCGTGTCGAGGCCATTCGCGAGCAAGCCCGCTCCCACAGAATGCGTTCCAATGTGGGAGCGGGCTTGCTCGCGAAGGCGGCCTAGAAATCACCCCAGAGTTGCTGGGCCACCGCCAGTGCAACAACCGGCGCGGTTTCGGTGCGCAGTACCCGTGGACCGAGGCGGGCGGCGTGGAAGCCGACGGCCTTGGCCTGATCGACTTCGGCATCGGACAAACCACCTTCCGGACCGATCAGGAATGCCAGACTTGAAGGTTTGGCATGGCTCACCAGCGGCTCGGCCACCGGATGCAGCACCAGCTTCAACTCGGCTTGCGTCTGCTTCAACCAGTCAGTCAGCAACAGCGGCGGATGAATCACCGGTACCCGTGAACGCCCGCATTGCTCGCAAGCGCTGATCGCCACCTGGCGCCAGTGCAGCAGGCGTTTGTCGGCGCGCTCGTCCTTGAGCCGGACTTCGCAGCGTTCGGTGAAGATCGGGGTGATTTCGCTGACGCCCAGTTCCGTGGCTTTCTGAATCGCCCAGTCCATGCGCTCGCCCCGGGACAGGCCCTGGCCGAGATGGATTTGCAGCGGCGATTCGATTTGCCCGGCGAAGCTTTCATCGATCTGCACCACCACGCGCTTTTTGCCGACTTCGACCAGCCTGGCGCGAAACTCCTGGCCCGAGCCGTCGAACAATTGCAACGCATCGCCCTCGGCCATGCGCAGCACGCGGCTGATGTAATGGGCCTGGGCTTCGGGCAACTCGTGCTCGCCGGTGCTCAGGGGGGCGTCGATGAAGAAGCGGGACAGTCTCATGCGGGGTCTCTGTAATTCGTGTGTAGGTCTTATGGGCGCCTTCGCGGGCAAGCCCGCTCCCACAAAGTAATGCGGTCAACTGTGGGAGCGGGCTTGCTCGCGAAGGCGTCAGCCCTGACCCCACAACAGTCCAGATAAAAACAATCAACCCGGATCACGGAACCCCGGATGGAAGTCCTTCGGCACGGCCACGCTGACGCTGTCACGGGTGGCAATGTCGATCCCTTCGCTGGCCACTTCGGCCAGGAAGTCGATCTGCTCCGGGGTGATCACGTACGGCGGCAGGAAATACACCACGCTGCCCAATGGACGCAGTAAAGCACCGCGCTCCAGGGCATGCTGGAACACTTTCAGGCCGCGGCGTTCCTGCCACGGGTAAGCCTCTTTGCTGGCCTTGTCCTTGACCATCTCGATGGCCAGCACCATGCCGGTCTGGCGCACTTCGGACACGTTCGGGTGATCCACCAGATGCGCCGTCGACGAAGCCATGCGCTGCGCCAGGGCCTTGTTGTTCTCGATGACGTTGTCTTCTTCGAAGATGTCCAGCGTCGCCAGGGCCGCCGCGCACGCCAGCGGGTTGCCGGTGTAGCTGTGGGAGTGCAGGAAGGCGCGCAGGGTCGGGTAGTCGTCGTAGAAGGCGCTGTAGACTTCGTCTGTGGTCATGCACGCCGCCAGTGGCAGGTAGCCGCCGGTCAGGGCCTTGGACAGGCACAGGAAGTCCGGACGGATACCGGCCTGCTCGCAGGCGAACATCGTCCCGGTGCGGCCGAAACCGACAGCGATTTCGTCGTGGATCAGGTGCACGCCGTAGCGGTCGCAGGCTTCGCGCAGCAGCTTGAGGTACACCGGGTGGTACATGCGCATGCCGCCGGCGCCCTGGATCAGCGGCTCGACAATCACGGCTGCGACGCTGTCATGGTTCTCGGCCAGGGTCTGCTCCATCACGGCGAACATATTGCGCGAATGCTCTTCCCAGCTCATGCCCGCGGGACGCTGGTAGCAGTCCGGGCTCGGCACTTTGATGGTGTCCATCAACAGCGCCTTGTAGGTCTCGGTGAACAGCGGCACGTCACCCACCGACATCGCCGCCATGGTTTCGCCGTGGTAGCTGTTGGTCAGGGTGACGAAGCGCTTCTTGTTCGGCTGGCCGCGATTGAGCCAGTAGTGAAAGCTCATTTTCAGTGCGACTTCGATGCAGGACGAGCCGTTATCGGCGTAGAAGCACCGGGTCAGGCCTTCTGGCGTCATCTTCACCAGGCGCTCGGACAGTTCGATCACCGGTTGATGACTGAAACCGGCAAGGATCACATGTTCGAGCTGATCGACCTGGTCTTTGATGCGCTGGTTGATCCGCGGGTTGGCGTGTCCGAACACATTGACCCACCAGGAGCTGACCGCATCGAGGTAGCGTTTGCCTTCGAAGTCTTCCAGCCACACGCCTTCCCCGCGTTTGATCGGGATCAGCGGCAGTTGTTCGTGATCTTTCATCTGGGTGCAGGGATGCCATAACACGGCGAGATCGCGTTGCATCCACTGATTATTCAGGCCCATTTTCACTCTCCTGGAGGCGGTCCGTTACCTGCGCGGACAAACAATCGGGCAAGCCTATGCAATGCGTGCCACGGGGACAACCCATTGTGTCGAAAGAGCTACTTTGTCCAGGCCGATAGACGTTGCTGGCAGGTGCCTGATGGCTGACGTATCCTTCGCGGTTCTTGAGCCGTCTGGCTCGCAAAAACTGCTGTTTTCCTCGTGTAATTCCGGAGTTCGCTGAATGTCTGTCGGTTGGCTGCGCGCCTGTGCGCTGGTGATGTTGGGGCTGTTCAGCGCATCTGCGCTGGCCAAGGATAAAACCGCGATCGTGATCGGCGGCGGCCTGTCGGGCCTGACTGCCGCGTACGAGCTGCAGAGCAAGGGCTGGCAGGTCACCCTGCTGGAAGCCAAGTCGAGCCTGGGCGGCCGTTCCGGCATGGCCACCAGCGAGTGGATCGGCAACGACAAGACTCAGCCGGTGCTGAACAAGTACGTATCGAACTTCAAGCTGAGCACCACGCCGGCCCCTGAATTCGTGCGGACCCCAGGGTACCTGATCGATGGCGAGTATTTCTCTGCCGCCGATCTGGCGACCAAACAGCCGGCTACCGCCGAGGCGCTCAAGCGCTTCGACAAGACCGTGGACGATCTGGCGCGTTCGATCGACGACCCGCTGAACCCGGCCGCCAACAACACGCTGCACGCGCTGGATCAGATCAACGTGTCCAGCTGGCTCGACAAGCAGAACCTGCCGGCCACCGCCCGCCAGTTGATCAACCAGCAGATCCGTACCCGCTACGACGAACCTTCGCGCTTGTCGCTGCTGTACTTCGCGCAGCAGAGCCGCGTCTACCGTGGCGTCTCCGATCGTGACCTGCGCGCTGCGCGCCTGGTCGGTGGCAGCCCGGTGCTGGCCCAGGCCCTGGTCAAGCAGCTGAAAACCATCAAGACCAACTCCCCGGTCTCGGCGATCATTCAGGACAAGGACGGCGTGACCGTCAAAGTCGATGGCGTCGGCTATCGGGCTGACTACGTGGTGTTGGCGGTGCCACTGCGCGCCCTGAACAAGATCCAGATGACCCCGGCGCTGGACGCCCAGCACCTGGCGGCGATCAAGGGCACCAACTACGGCTGGCGCGACCAGATCATGCTGAAGTTCAAGACGCCAGTGTGGGAAAGCAAGGCGCGCATGTCCGGCGAGATCTACAGCAACACTGGCCTGGGCATGTTGTGGATCGAGCCTGCCCTGAAGGGCGGCGCCAACGTGGTGATCAACCTGTCCGGCGACAACGCGCGGGTGATGCAGGCGTTCGGCGACAAGCAGATGGTCGATCAGGTGTTGATCCGCCTGCACGCGTTCTATCCACAGGCCCGTGGTTCGTTCACCGGTTATGAAATCCGTCGCTACAGCACCGACCCGTCGACTGGCGGCGCCTACCTGGCCTTCGGCCCGGGCCAGATCAGCAAGTTCTGGCGCCTGTGGGAACGCCCGATTCAGCGCGTAACCTTCGCAGGCGAACACACCGACACCCTGTACCCGGGCACCCTGGAAGGCGCGTTGCGCACCGGTCAGCGTGCAGCCAGCCAGGTTGAAGACCTGGCGGCGGGCAAGTCGTTCGAACCGGCCAAAGTAGTCCCGGCTGCTGCTGCTGCGGCAGGCGCTGGTGCGGTGGCGGCGAAGAAGGGCAACTTCTTCAGCAACCTGTTCGGCGGCTCGGATGAAGAGAAGAAGCCGGAACCGGCCAAGGCACCTGAGCCTGTTGCACCGCCAGCACCTGCTCCGGCACCAGCCCCGACCGCCGCGCCGGCACCGGTGGAAGCACCGAAGCCTGCGGCACCAGTGAAAGCCGAGCCAGCCAAGAAGGCTCCGGCGAAACCAGCCGCCAAGACCGAGGCGAAAAAAGCCCCGGCCAAGGCACCCGCCAAGAAAGTCGAGCCGGCCAAGAAGCCAGTGGCCAAACCGGCTGCGACTCCGGCAACGGAGGCCAAGGCGCAGTAACGTTCAGACGTAAAAAAGCGCGGCTCAAGGGCCGCGCTTTTTTTTGCCTGGAGAAAAACCGGGAGCAGAATCGAATAAATCTTTTGATACAGGTGTTCTCTGGTTTGTATTCACTTTTCCTCACAATTTCGACTTTAATCTTTCCTTAACTCGCAGGCTTCAGACTGTTGATCGTATTTTTCGATATTTCAAAGCAAATTTTTCCGCTTTAATTCGATAGATAACTCGATACTCTTGGGCCAGCACTTACAGGGATACAGGCAATGCAGCTACGTAACTCTTCCTCCCGCTACGGCTGGGTCAGCATCTTCATGCACTGGGGCGTGGCACTGGCCGTATTCGGTTTGTTCGCGCTTGGGTTGTGGATGGTCGGGCTCGACTACTACAGCACCTGGCGCAAAGACGCGCCGGACCTGCACAAGAGCATCGGCCTGGTGGTGCTGGGTGTGATGCTGCTGCGGGTACTGTGGCGCTTCATCAGCCCGCCGCCGCCAACCCTGGCCAGCTACAGCCGCATGACGCGCCTGGGCGCCAGGTTCGGTCATGGCTTTCTGTACCTCAGTCTGTTTGCTGTGTTGATTGCCGGTTACCTGATTTCCACCGCAGAAGGCGTCGGTATCCCGGTGTTTGGCTTGTTTGAAGTGCCTGCCCTGGTCTCCGGATTGCCGGACCAGGCAGATACCGCTGGGGTGATTCACCTCTATCTGGCGTGGGTGCTGGTAATTTTTTCCGGCCTCCATGCGTTGGCAGCATTGAAGCACCACTTTATCGACCGTGATGTGACCCTCAAGCGAATGCTGGGTCGCAAAGCCTGAAGTTCAACCTCGACTCCCAAGGAAAACAAAGCATGTTGAAAAAGACTCTGGCCGCTCTGGCAATCGGTTCGGCCCTGTTGTCCGCCGGTAACGTAATGGCCGCTGATTACGTGGTCGACAAAGAAGGCCAGCACGCCTTCGTTGACTTCAAGATCAGCCACCTGGGTTACAGCTTCATCACCGGTACTTTCAAGGACATCGACGGCAAGTTCAGCTTCGACGCTGCCAAGCCTGAAGACAGCAAGATCGAGTTCAACGTGAACACCGCCAGCGTGTTCACCAACAACGCCGAGCGTGATAAGCACATCGCCAGCAAAGACTTCCTGAACGCCAGCAAAGCCACGTTTGTTTCCACCAGCGTCAAACCTACCGGCAAAAATGCCGCTGGCAAGGACACTGCTGACGTGGCTGGCGACCTGACGATCCTCGGCGTGACCAAGCCAATCGTGGTCAAGGCCACGTTCCTGGGTGAGGGCAAGGATCCATGGGGCGGCTACCGTGCAGGCTTTGAGGGTACTTTCAGCCTCAAGCGTTCCGATTTCGGCAAGCAGAAAGACCTGGGCCCATCGTCCGACGCGGTTGAGATGTACGTGACGTTCGAAGGTGTCAAAGCGAAATAACTTTCGCCGCTGACAGAAAAACGCCCGCTGCTCCCACGAGCACGGGCGTTTTTTATTGCCCTACACAATCCCCTGTAGGAGCTGCCGCAGGCTGCGATCTTTTGATTTTCAGGCGCAAAAGATCGCAGCTTTCGGCAGCTCCTACATAAGCGGGTTGGAGTACCAAAAAAAATGCCCCGGACCTTTCGGCGCGGGGCACTTTTTATTGCAGCGATAACTCAGCGATTGCGGGTCAGCAGCGCTGGTTTCTCACCACGAGGACGGCTTGGCAGTTGATCCAGTTGCTCAGGTGTCGGGAAGCGGTCGGCTTTCGATTCCTTGTGCATGATCTTCGGTGCCGGGCCACGCGGGTTCTGCACAGCCGGCTCCGAACGAGGCTGGTCGTCACGGGCCGGGCGGCGATTGCGTGAGTCTTCGCGGCGGGCCTGGCCATCGCGCGGTGCGCCACTGCGAGGACCGCTACGCTTGGCCGGCGGGGTGCCGGTGCTGGCGCCATCGCTGTTGCGTGGACCGTTCTGACGACCTTGTGGTTTGCCGGAACGTGGAGTGCCTGCGGCGGTGCCCTGTGCCGGAGCACCCGGACGGCGACCACGGCCTTGTGCGGGTTTCTGCTGCGGTACGTAGTCGACGCGGTTACCGAAGTTATCGATATCGTCGTCCAGGAACTCGTCCGGGGCACGGTCAGCGGCGGCACGTGGCGGTTGGCTCGGACGCTGTTCGCGAGCCGGAGTGCCTTCACGTGGCTTCTGCTGACGGGCAGGGCGCTCGCCGCGTTCGCCGGCCGGTTTTTCCTTGCCCTTGTCCTTGCCTTTGTCCTTGCGACCGCCGCCACCGCCGCTGCCGTTCGGACCGTCGCCGCGCGGGCCACGCGGATTGCGCGGGTTGCGCATGTCCGGACGCTCGCGCACTTCAGGCTTTTCCGCCTCGATGGTGCTTGCATCGAAGCCCATCAGGTCGCCGTCGGCGATTTTCTGCTTGGTCATGCGTTCGATGCTTTTCAGCAGTTTTTCTTCGTCCGGGGCGACCAGCGAAATCGCCTCGCCCGAACGACCGGCACGACCGGTACGGCCGATTCGGTGCACGTAGTCTTCATCGACATTCGGCAGTTCGAAGTTGACCACGTGTGGCAACTGGTCGATGTCCAGGCCGCGGGCGGCGATGTCGGTGGCCACCAGGATGCGCACGGTGCCGGCCTTGAAGTCGGCCAGGGCTTTGGTGCGGGCGTTCTGGCTCTTGTTGCCGTGGATCGCGACGGCGCTCAGGCCGTGTTTGTCCAGGTACTCGGCCAGGCGGTTGGCACCGTGCTTGGTGCGGGTGAACACCAGTACCTGTTCCCAGGCGCCAGCGGTGATCAGGTGCGCCAGCAAGGCACGCTTGTGGCTGGCCGGCAGACGGAATACGCGTTGTTCGATGCGCTCGACCGTGGTGTTCGGCGGCGTGACTTCGATGCGTTCCGGGTTGTGCAGCAGCTTGCCGGCGAGGTCGGTGATGTCCTTGGAGAAGGTCGCCGAGAACAGCAGGTTCTGGCGTTTGGCCGGCAGGCGGGCCAGGACCTTTTTCACGTCATGGACGAAACCCATGTCGAGCATGCGGTCGGCCTCGTCCAGCACGAGGATTTCCACGTGGGACAGATCGACACTGCCTTGGCCGGCCAGGTCGAGCAGGCGGCCAGGGCAGGCCACCAGCACGTCTACGCCGCGGGACATGGCCTGAACCTGCGGGTTCATGCCGACACCACCGAAGATGCAGGCGCTGACGAACTTCAGGTCACGGGCATAGACCTTGAAGCTTTCATGCACTTGCGCGGCGAGTTCGCGAGTCGGGGTCAGGACCAGCACGCGCGGCTGGCGCGGGCCGTGACGCTGGGATTTGTCCGGGTGACCGTTGGGGAACAACCGCTCCAGGATCGGAAGGGCGAAACCGCCGGTTTTACCAGTACCTGTCTGTGCCGCGACCATCAGGTCGCGACCTTGCAACACGGCGGGAATGGCCCGCTGTTGCACCGGAGTAGGCTCGGTATAGCCCGCTGCCTCGATGGCGCGGACTAAAGCCTCGGAGAGACCGAGGGAAGCAAAGGACATGAGTAATCCTGTTTTAGTTAGGGCTTGGCCCAATGGGAGTCTTGCCTGGCGCGAATGGCGTTTAAGAGGACGCAATCCCGTCCGGTCCTGCTGGGTCTCGAAGGCTCGTCTGCAAGCGCTCGCGCGGGCTGAAAGCTGCGCAGTAGCGGGGTTGAGATACCTTTAACGATTCCGGGCGTCCGGGCGTGAGCCTGGCGGGAAGGCCGGAGTATAACAGAGCAATCACTGCGCGCCGCTTTCCTGCTGCTCAACGGTTTTTTCCGTGGCGGCGGTGGCCTTTTCAGTCTTCATGCTGACGGCCGGTTCTGCGCCATAGCGGGCACTCAGTTCGGCGTAGGCGGGCTCGCGCTTGAAACGTTTGAGTTCGGCACCGAAACGTTGCACCAGCAGGTCCATGCCCGCATTGCGCCGCACCGCGAGAAACTGGCTTTGCTGGCTGATGATCGTCGGGTTTTCGGTGATCTTGTCGCGGATGCCCAGTTCATCGAGCAAATGCTGGCCGACCCGGCGGTCGGTAATCAACAGGTCAATCCGCCCGCGCAGCAGTTTGCCGAAGTTGGCTTCGTGGGTGGGCGCCGGCTCGCGAGTGAACAGCGTGGAGTCGCTGAAGTCCTTGCTGTACAGGTAACCCGGCGAGGTGCCGATGGTCAGGCCGCGCAAGTCATCAAGGGTGCGAAACGGATGGGGCCGGTCATTGGCGTAGAACAATACGAATTGCACTTCAGACAGTGGTTCGCTGGGGTAGAGAAGGGTCGCATCACGCTCATCGCTGTGAAAGATGTCCAGCGCGCCGTCGGCCTGGCCTGATTCAAGCATCGACAGGCAGCGTTTCCATGGCAGGAACTGCCACTCCACCTCGATGCCCAGGCGCTTGAAGACAATTGCAGTGGTTTCGTAGTCCAGGCCCAATGATTTGCCGTTGTCCTCGTACACATAAGGCGCCCACGGCTCCGTGACAATGCGCAACTTCTCGCCCCGGGCGGCGAAGCTCAGGCAAGTGAAGGCAAGTACGGCGATTAACTGCGTGATCAAAGGCATGGGCTTGAGATTACGACGAGAAACCGGAAAGAGCCAGAAACTCACCGCAGATGCTCTAACTCCGTGGGTTGCCGCACATTAATAGTGCGTTGAAAGCAAAAGATCGCAGCCTGCGGCAGCTCCTACAAGAGCTGCCGCAGGCTGCGATCTTTTGATCTTGCTTTGCTTAACGCGGCAACTTCAGGTTGTTCCACACCGCCAGGCTCGCTTCAGCCTGGTTCAGTGTGTAGAAGTGCAAGCCTGGAGCACCACCCTGCAGCAGTTGTTCGCACATCTCGGTGATGACCTGTTCGCCAAAGCGCTGAATGCTCTGGGTGTCGTCGCCGTAGGCTTCCAGTTGCTTGCGGATCCAGCGCGGGATTTCCGCACCGCAGGCATCGGAGAAGCGCGCCAGCTTGCTGTAGTTGGTGATCGGCATGATGCCCGGCACGATCGGGATGTCCACGCCCAACGCCCGCACACGTTCCACGAAGTAGAAGTAGCAGTCGGCGTTGAAGAAGTACTGGGTGATCGCGCTGTCGGCGCCGGCGTTGGCCTTGCGCACGAAGTTGGCGACATCGTCTTCGAAGTTGCGCGCTTGCGGATGCATTTCCGGGTAGGCGGCGACTTCGATGTGGAAATGGTCGCCGGTTTCTTCACGAATGAATTCAACCAGGTCATTGGCGTGGCGCATTTCGCCACTGGCCATGCCCATGCCCGAAGGCAGGTCACCGCGCAGGGCGACGATGCGCTTGATGCCGGCGGCCTTGTACTGGGCCAGCAGACCGCGCAGGTCGTCTTTGCTGTCGCCCACGCAGGACAGATGCGGAGCGGCAGGGATTTTGACTTCGCTTTCCAGCTGCAACACGGTGTTCAGCGTGCGATCACGGGTCGAACCGCCGGCGCCATAGGTGCAGGAGAAGAAATCGGGGTTGTAGAGGGCCAGCTGACGAGCAGTGGCGAGCAGCTTTTCATGCCCAGCATCGGTCTTCGTAGGGAAGAACTCGAAGCTGTAGCGACGATCTTGGGACATGGGAATACCCTTGAAAACGCGTAAGCCTGTGAGGCTTGCAAATCCCATGTGGGAGCGGGCTTGCCCGCGAAAGCGGTGGGTCAGTCGACATTAATGTTGAATGATGAACCGCTTTCGCGAGCAAGCCCGCTCCCACAGGGAGAGCAGGCAGCAGAACCGATCAGTAGCGGTAAGCGTGCGGCTTGAACGGACCTTCGACGGTCACGCCGATGTAGTCGGCCTGGGTCTTGGTCAGTTGAGTCACAACACCGCCGAAGCCACGGACCATTTCCAGGGCCACTTCTTCGTCGAGTTTCTTCGGCAGTACTTCAACGGTCAGGCGCTCGGCTTTCTGGGCTGGCGACAGGTCGGCGTACTTCTGGCCGAACAGGAAGATCTGCGCCAGAACCTGGTTGGCGAACGAACCGTCCATGATGCGGCTCGGGTGGCCGGTGGCGTTGCCCAGGTTAACCAAGCGGCCTTCGGCCAGCAGGATCAGGTAGTCATCGTTCTGCGGGTCGAAATCGCCAGCGCCGGTACGGTGGATCTTGTGAACCTGCGGCTTCACTTCTTCCCATGCCCAGTTCTTGCGCATGAAAGCGGTGTCGATTTCGTTGTCGAAGTGGCCGATGTTGCAGACAACAGCGCGCTTCTTCAGGGCCTTGAGCATGTTCGCGTCGCAAACATTGACGTTGCCGGTGGTGGTCACGATCAGGTCGATCTTGCCCAGCAGCGCCTTGTCGATGCTGGCTTCGGTACCGTTGTTGATACCGTCGATGAACGGCGATACCAGTTCGAAACCGTCCATGCAGGCTTGCATGGCGCAGATCGGGTCAACTTCGGAAACCTTGACGATCATGCCTTCCTGACGCAGGGACTGAGCGGAGCCCTTGCCCACGTCACCGTAGCCGATCACCAGCGCTTGCTTGCCGGACAGCAGGTGGTCGGTGCCGCGCTTGATGGCATCGTTCAGGCTGTGACGGCAGCCGTACTTGTTGTCGTTCTTGCTCTTGGTCACCGAGTCGTTGACGTTGATGGCCGGGATTTTCAGCTCGCCCTTGGCCAGCATGTCCAGCAGGCGGTGAACGCCGGTGGTGGTTTCTTCGGTCACGCCGTGGACGCGATCCAGAACCTGTGGGTACTTCTTGTGCAGCAGTTCGGTCAGGTCGCCGCCGTCGTCGAGGATCATGTTGGCGTCCCATGGCTGGCCATCCTTGAGGATGGTTTGCTCCAGGCACCACTCGTACTCTTGTTCGGTTTCACCTTTCCAGGCGAAAACCGGGATGCCGGCAGCGGCGATGGAAGCGGCGGCCTGATCCTGAGTCGAGAAAATGTTGCAGGACGACCAGCGCACTTCGGCACCCAGGGCAACCAGGGTTTCGATCAGCACGGCAGTCTGAATGGTCATGTGGATGCAGCCGAGGATCTTCGCGCCCTTGAGCGGTTGCTCTTCGGAGTACTTGCGACGCAGACCCATCAGGGCTGGCATTTCGGATTCGGCGATGATGGTTTCGCGACGGCCCCAGGCAGCCAGGGACATGTCGGCGACTTTGTAATCGGTAAAATCTGCAGGCGTGATAACAGCGCTCATGAAGAGCCTCCATTCGTAATCTATGCGAATGGGCGCCGTTGTGCGTTTAGTGTCTGGCTTAAGGCCAGGCAACGCCCCATCCGAGCCTGACAGGTCGAACCTGCTGCAGCGCCCCTCGGACAGGTGGCGGGAAAACGGTATCAAGTGATGATGACCGTTTTGAAACGGTGGCGATTATAGCGGGCTATGCCGATCTTCCAAAGCGTTTCTGTCGGTCAATGTCCGAACGGTAATCGAGACCATAGTCGATGCTCAATAGAGCTCTGGGTCGGGCTCTGCCATGATGCTCAGCATCATTCGGCAAGACGTTCAGGAGTGAGCATGAATTTCCACACCCGCAAATGGGTAAAACCCGAAGACCTCAATCCTAACGGCACGTTGTTCGGTGGCAGCCTGCTGCGCTGGATCGACGAAGAGGCGGCGATCTACGCCATCGTCCAGTTGGGCAACCAGCGAGTGGTGACCAAGTACATTTCCGAAATCAACTTCGTCAGCGCCTCGCGCCAGGGCGACATCATCGAACTGGGCATCACCGCCACCGAGTTCGGCCGTACCTCGATCACCCTGACCTGCGAAGTGCGCAACAAGATCACCCGCAAGAGCATCCTCACGGTCGAGAAAATGGTCTTCGTCAACCTCGGTGAAGACGGCTTGCCGGCACCCCACGGCCGGACCGAGATCAAGTACGTCAAAGACCAGTTCCAGGACGATGACGCCGGCTCGTAATGCGAGCCCGTAGGAGCTGCCGCAGGCTGCGATCTTTTGATCTTGATTTTTAAAGATCAAAAGATCGCAGCCTGCGGCAGCTCCTACAGAACGGAATAGAAGCCCCGCGTGTCGTAGCTAAATAGCCCGCCACTGGTTGCGCACATCATGAACTCGGCACAAGACGGCAAGACCCCGAACCTTTCGGCGCAAGAAGAGCACGATGTCGAAAAGAGCCAGCCGCCCCGTGCCGCGGTGTTGCACGAGATCATCCGAACCCAGGGCGATCAGGAGCTGGAGCGCAGCATTGCAGCTTTGTGGTGGTCGGCGCTGGCGGCGGGGTTGACCATGGGCCTGTCGCTGATGGGCATGGGCCTGCTCAATTCGCGCCTGCCGGACGGCGAAGGGTTCAAGGTCATCGCCAGTTTCGGTTATTGCGCCGGTTTCCTCGCGGTGATCCTCGCGCGTCAGCAACTGTTCACCGAAAACACCCTGACCGCCGTGCTGCCGGTGATGACCAAACCGACCCTGGCCAACTTCGGCCGTCTGCTGCGGCTGTGGACGGTGGTGCTGATCGGTAACCTCTGCGGCACCTTGCTGGTGGCGTACGTAATGCTGGAGCTGCCGATTTTCGACAGCAAGACCGACGTCGCCTTCCTCGATATCGGCCGCAAGGTCATGGAAAACGACGCCAGCCAGATGTTCGCCAAGGGCATCGTTTCCGGCTGGATGATCGCGACCATGGTCTGGATGATTCCGTCCATGGAGAGCGCCAAGATGTGGATCATCATCCTCATCACCTACCTCATGGCGCTGGGAGACTTCACCCATATCGTCGTCGGCTCGCTGGAGGTTTCGTATCTGGTGTTTGCCGGCGAGTTGCCGTGGAAGGACTTCTGGCTGGTGTTCGCCGGGCCGACGCTGGTGGGGAACATCATAGGTGGCAGCTTTATTTTCGCGCTGATCAGTCATGCGCAGATTCGCAGCGAAAGCGGGCCGCCGAAAGAGTCAGCGGATCAGAGCCAGGCACCTGATCCGCAGAAGATCAAAAAACCATCAAGGTGATGCTCAGCCCGCCGCAATCAGCGCAGCCGCACTGCGACGCTGGCGATAGATGAAGAACAGTGCGGTCAGCACGGTCAAGCCGCTGACCAGTGCGCCGGTCCACGGCAAGTCCGCCAGGTCCGCGCCGCTGGCCACTACCAGGCCGCCAATCCATGCGCCGGCGGCGTTGCCGAGGTTGAAGGCACTCTGGTTCAACGTTGAGCCGAGGTTCGGTGCTTCATGGGCCTGATCGATGATCAGCAGTTGCAGGATCGGGCACAGCGCGAAGGCGAACGTCCCCCACAACACCAGTGTGATTGCCGCCGGAATCACCGATTGGCTGGTTTGTGTGAATGCCGCCAGCACCACCAGCACCGCCAATGCCATGCCCACCAGCGATGGCAGCAAGCGGCTGTCCGCCAGACGACCGCCGAGCATGCTGCCGGCGGTCAAGCCCACACCGAACAACAGCAACATGATGGTGACGCCGTGGGGGCTGACGCCAGTGATGTCCTGCAGGATCGGTGCGATGTAAGTGAACACACTGAACAGGCTGGTGGAGGCCAGCACGCTCATGCCCAGGGCCAGCAGCACGTTGGCCTTGCCCAGCACCTTGAACTCGCTGGCCAGGTTGGCTTTATCCATCGCAATGTTTTTTGGCAGCCAGACCCATTGCGCAATCGCGGCCAGCACACCAATCACCGACACCGCCCAGAACGTCGAGCGCCAACCCGCGAATTGCCCGAGCGCGGTACCCAATGGCACGCCGAGCACGTTGGCCAGGGTCAGGCCGGTGAACATCATGGCAATCGCCTGGGCCCGTTTGTTGGGGGCAACGAGTCCGGCAGCCACCACCGAACCGATGCCGAAAAAGGCGCCGTGGCAGAGTGCCGTGATCACCCGCGCGGCCATCAGCGTGGCGTAGTTCGGTGCCAGCGCGCAGAGCATGTTGCCGAGGATGAACATCAGCGTCATGCCCAGCAGGGTGGCTTTGCGCGGCATGTTGGCGGTGCCGACGGCGAGGATCGGTGCACCGAACACCACGCCCAGGGCGTAACCGGTGATCAGCAATCCGGCATCGGGAATGCTGACGCCGAGATCGCGGGCGACGTCGGGCAACAGGCCCATGATGACGAATTCGGTGGTGCCGATGCCGAAGGCGGCAACGGCGAGGGCAAGCAAAGCGAGTGGCATGCGCAAGGTCTCTGTCGGTAGTCTTGACGCTGTGATCAGGCATACGCAGGCCGACGACCGTTCTCGACGAGAGCAGGTCGGGCAGGATTTTTATTGGAATTGGTCTGTGCGCAACTGAGTGCGGCGTGGTCGTTTGCAGTATAAACAGCTGCTGACATATGGCGAATCAAATCTCTACCGGAATACTGTAGGAGCGAGCTTGCTCGCGAAAGACGTCAAGGCGACGCGTTTATCCAGACAGCACGCGTTATCGTTAACGTCCATCGCGAGCAAGCTCGCTCCCACAGGGATCGTGTAGACAACAAAAGGAGTGGGCCGTGCTTGCGACGGCGTTGGTGTTGGTGGCGGCGCTGTTGCACGCGGCGTGGAATACCCTGATCAAGTTCAGTGCGGAGCGGCTGTTGGTGGTGGCCTGCATGGACAGCGTGGCGCTGCTCTTTGTCGCGCTGATGGTGCCGTTCCTGAGCATGCCGCCGCTGGAGATCTGGCCGTGGATCCTGGCCTCGGCGGCGTTCGAGTTGCTCTATCGCTACTTGCTGATCCAGGCCTATCGGGTCGGTGACCTCGGCCTGGTCTATCCGCTGATGCGCGGCCTGTCACCCTTGGTGGTGCTGGCGCTGACGCTGATCTTTGCCGGGGAGGTGCTGACCCACCAGCAGATTTTCGGAATCCTGCTGATCCCGTTCGGCATGCTGTGCCTGCTCTGGCAGGGCGGTGGCGGTGCGCGCTTACCGTGGTCGATGCTGCCGGTGGTGGCGTTGATCGGCCTGTGCATCGGTTGCTACACCTACATCGACGGTCAGGCCTTGCGGCGCTGGTCTCATCCACTGGATTACCTGGTCTGGGTCACCTTGCTCAGTGCCTGGCCGTTTCCATTGTTGGCATTGGTGCGCAAGCGCCCTGCGTTCATGCTGTTCTGGCGCGAACAGTGGCGCCTGGGCCTGGCGGTCGGGTTTTGCGTGTTGTTCAGCTACGCTCTGGTGCTGTGGGCGATGCAATTGGGTTCGATTGCAGAAGCGGCAGCGTTGCGCGAGATCAGCGTCATTCTGGTGGTGCTGTTTGGCATGCGATACCTCAAAGAACCTTTTGGCGGGCCACGCCTCTTAGCCTGTGGGCTGGTGCTGATCGGCATACTGGTGATGAAGTTCTGATCGCCGTTGATGGATTCGATTTTCTACAACTTGAAGAAGGGACTGCGTAATGACGGTTGCTCTATGGTGCATTTTGATTGCGATCTTCCTGCCGTATCTGTGCACGGGTGTCGCGAAGGTCAGTGGCGGATTCCGACTGAAAGACAATCATGATCCACGAGGGTTTCTCGATTCCCTGGAGGGATTGGGCAAGCGGGCAAATGCGGCGCAACTGAACAGTTTTGAAGTGACGCCGGCGTTTGCAGCCGCGGTGATCGTGGCGCACCTGGCGGGCAACGCCGAATTGGTCACCATCAATGTGTTGTCGGTGTTGTTCATCACCAGCCGTCTGCTTTTCATCATTTTCTATCTGGCGGACCTGGCGGCGCTGCGGTCGTTGATGTGGTTCGTGGGGATGGCGTTGATCGTGAGTTTCTTTGTGGTGTCCGTCTGAGTATCAGGCGCTAATCAAGGCCTCTTCGCGAGCAAGCCCGCTCCCACATTTGATCCTCAGTGGACACAGATTCTGTGTTCGACAGTGATCCGGTGTGGGAGCGGGCTTGCTCGCGAAGGCTATTTGTCAGGCGATGCGAGACTCAAGGATTGGTTTTAACCGCATCGGCCACCTGCGGCACTTGCGGCAACGCCGCACCTTTGGGCCAGAGCATCCAGATCTGCCCCTGCTGTTTCATGTCCCCGGCCAGTTGCCCGGCTGCATCGCCGGTGCCCCAGAACAGATCTGCCCGGACTTCACCGGCAATTGCACCACCGGTGTCTTGAGCTGCCACAGGTCGAACCAGCGCGGTACCGTCCGGTCTGGTGGTGGACAGCCACAGCAGGCTGCCAAGCGGAATCACCTTGCGATCCACTGCTGCGCTGTAACCGGCGGTCAACGGTACGTTCAACGAGCCGCGAGGCCCTTCGTTGCTGTCCGGGTTACGGGTGAAGAACACATAGCTGGGGTTGCTGCCGAGCAGTTCGGGAATCCGCGACGGATTGGCCTTGGCCCAGGTGCTGATGGCACCCATGGTCACGTCTTCTTTTTTCAACTCGCCCTGTTCCACCAGCCAGCGGCCGATCGGTCGATACGGATGGCCGTTCTGGTCGGCATAGGCGATGCGTAACTGGCGGCCGTTATCGAGCTGGATGCGACCGGAACCCTGGATTTGCAGGAACTGCAGGTTCATCGAATCGGTCAGCCAGGCCACGACCGGTGCCTTGACCCCTTTGCTTTCGATGGTGGCCGCATCGTCGTACGGCTTGAGCACGCGACCTTCGAGCCGACCGCGCAGGCGTTTGCCCTTGAGTTCCGGGTAAATGCTGTCGAGGGCGACGATGATCATATCTTCGGGGACGCCATAGACCGGGACATTGGCCATGCTGGTCTGGGTCAGGCTGCCCGGATAGACCGGCTCGTAGTAGCCGGTGATCAAGCCGTTGGGGTTGTCGTTGGCGGCGCGCAGGCCATACACATCGAGGTTCTGCTTGAGAAAGCCGCGAATGTCGCTGGCGGTTTGCGGCACGTTGGTAGCCGCCGCGCAGGTGCCACCCCAGACCGGGTCGGCCTTGAGTCGGGTGCAGGCGCTGCGCCAGGAGCCGAAACCGGCGATCAGATCGGCGTCGGACACCGCCGGCAGGGCTTCCCATGTAGCGCTGGAGTAAGTGGCCAGGGCATGGGTTTTCGGTTGTTGCTTGTCGCCGCCGGTGCAGCCTGCGAGCAGGGCCATCATCGGCAGGGACCAGGCCAGGCTGTGACGCCATGCCTTGAAACGGCTGTTCATGGAGTGATTCCTTTGCCGGTTGCCTGATCGCTCCATGCGTTCAAGCAACCCTTATTGATAATAGGGCTATTGGTCTTTGCCCATGACGCGAGGATACTGGCCGCCGTTTCCCGTGACCTGAAGCCACCATGACTCTTAAAAGACTTTCTGTTGTATTGCTGGCCTGCCTGACATTGTCCGCTTGTGGCGGCGTTGACCCCAACTCGCCGCTCGGTCAACGCAAGGCCATTTTCAAGCAGATGCTCAAGACCGGCGAAGACCTGGGCGGCATGTTGCGCGGGCGGATCCCGTTCGATGGCCCGAAATTCGCCGAGGGCGCGGTGAAGCTCGATGGGTTGTCCCGTGAGCCGTGGCAGCATTTTCCGCAGGCGCGCGAAGAGGATCACACCAGCGCCAAGAGTGATGTCTGGGAGCAGCAGGCACGCTTTCAGGGCATGGCCCGCGATCTTGAATCCGCCACCGGTGAACTGGTGATCGCCAGCCAGATTCAACCCTACAAGGCCAGCAACCTGGGGCCGGCGGTGCAGAAAGTCGAAGATGCTTGCAGTGCGTGTCATAAGGCGTTTCGGGATCATTGAGTGGTGTTGTTCGGTCTGACGCCTTCGCGAGCAGGCTCGCTCCCACAGGTGGTCGCATAACCCTGTGGGAGCGAGCC